>DVGD01000165.1 GCA_018712905.1 Candidatus Avoscillospira stercoripullorum
TGCGGATTTTGAAACTTACAAAAAAGTTTCAAAATCCTGTTGATTGAACGCGCGGTGGGCTTTTTGCCCCCCGCACACACCCCCCGCTGCTCTGTCCCAGACATCTTCAGCGAGGTTTTTTGACAGTCTCAAAGATCTTAGATCTTACTGGATCTCTTCCACGGTCACCGCGGTGGTCTCGGGCATGGCGGAGACGTCGTTGGATACTACGATCTCGCCGGACTTGAGCTTCTCGAGGACGGCGTTATACTCGTCCAGGGTGAAGGTCTTGAAGCCCCAGGAACTCTCGGCGGTGGGAAGACCCACATAGTCGCCCTCGGCCAGGGAGAGGTTGTTGATCTGGCCGGCGTACTTGGAGAAGTTGCCGGAGAAGAGGTCGCTCAGCACCGCCACGGTGGTGCTCTGCAAGCCCTTCATGGCGGAGGTCACAAAGGGATTGTAGGGGTAGCTCTCGGATTCGCCGATGTAGTGCTGATCCACGTCCACGCCCACGACCATGCCTTCATACTGCACAGCCGCTTCCACGGCGGAGCCGTAGATGCCGCCGCCGCAGGCGAAGACGATCTCGGTGCCGCTCTGGTACCAGCCCTCCATCTTGGCGGTGATGGCCGGGTCGGCGGAGAAGGTGTTGCCGTAGGTGTACTTCATGTCCACGGTGACGCCCAGCTCCTGGGCCGCGGCGTCGGCGCCCTGGATGAAGCCGTAGCCGTAGCGCTGCACGGCGGGCACGGCGATGCCGCCCAGGAAGCCCAGCTTGGTGTAGCCGTCCTTCACCACGGCGTAGCCGGCCAGGTAGCCGGCCTGCTCCTCGGCGAAGGTGAAGCAGGTGGTCTTCTCGCCGGGCACGGCGCCGGCCAGGTCGCCCTCGCCCACGTCGATGGCGATGAAGTAGGCCTCGTCGCCGTAGAGGTTCTGCGCCTCGCCCAGGGTGGCGCCGAAGAGGTAGCCGGGCATGACGATGACGTCATAGCCGTCGGCAATGGCGGTGGTGATGGAGACGAGACGGGCGTCGTTGGAGTCCTCGGTGGGCTGGTAGTAGTTGTACTCCACGCCGTTGGCCTCGCAGAATTCCACCACGCCCTGCCAGGTGGCCTGGTTGAAGGACTCGTCGTCGATGGTGCCCACGTCGGTAATCAGGGCGACCTTGGTGTAGTCGGCCTCGGCGGTGGTATCATCGGTGGTGTCGGTGGTGTCGGTGGTGTCAGTGGTATCAGTGGTGTCAGTGGTGTCGGTGGTGTCGGTGGTGTCGGTGTCGGTGGTGGTATCGGTGCTGGGGCTGCCTGCACAGGCGGCCAGACCGAGAACCAGAACCAACGCAAGAAGCAGCGCGATCAGCTTTTTCATGGTCATTTTCCTCCAAAATCAAATTTTTTCGGGGTAAAGCACTTACGCCGTACCTTCATTCTGACATAACTTGGGGAGAAAAGCAACCCAGGACAAAAATATTTGTGATTTCCTACGAATTTTTGTCAAGCTGTCCCTCTCCGTTAAAGCCATAGGGCAAAAATTCTCCCAGGGGCACGGTGACAATTTCGTCTCCTGCGCCGCCCATGTGGATGAGAAAATCGGGCTCACAGAACTCCATCATCACCTGGCGGCAGACGCCGCAGGGCGGAAACAGGCCGGTGATTTCCCCATTTCTGCCGCCCACCACGGCGATGGCGGCAAAGTCCCGCTCGCCCTTGGCCACGGCCTCGAAGAAGGCCGTGCGCTCGGCGCAGCAGGTGGGGGTGAAGGCGGCGTTTTCGATGTTGCAGCCGGTGTAGACCTTGCCGTCCTGGGTGAGAAGCGCCGCGCCCACGGTGCAGCCCGAGTAGGGCGCATAGGCACGGGTCATGGCCTCCTTGGCCAGGGCTACCAGCTCGGCGGGGGTCATGGCTGTGCCTCCAGCCGCCGGGCCGTCTCCAGCGCCAGGCGCATCATGTCGGTGAAGGAGGTCTGCCGCTCCTGGGCGGTGGTGGCCTCGCCGGTGAGGATGTGGTCGGACACGGTGCAGATGGCCAGCGCCTTTTTCCCGTACCGCGCGGCGTTTAGATAGAGGGCGGCGGCTTCCATCTCGATGGCCAGGACGCCCATCTTCTTCCACCCGGCGTTGGCCGTGAGGGCTTCGGGCACACCTGCGTCGTCGCCGTAGAACCGGTCGGAGGAGAGGAGATTTCCCACGTGGAAGGGAAGGGCTTTCTCCCGCGCCACGTTTACCGCCGTTTCCAGCACCTGGAAGGAGGCGATGGGGGCGAAGGTGCCGGCCAGGCGGAACTGCTCTGCCCAGCGGCTGTCGGTGCAGGCGCCCTGGCCTAAAACGATGTCCCGGAGCTTGACCTGCTCCTGCAAAGCCCCGGCGGAGCCCACGCGCAGGATGGTCTCCACGCCGAAGACGTTGAAGAGCTCATGGGAGTAGATGCCGATGGAGGGCATGCCCATGCCCGAGGCCATCACCGAGACTTTGACGCCTTCGTAGGTGCCGGTGTAGCCCTGGACGCCCCGGACGTTGTTCACCAGCCGGGGATGTTCGAGGAAGTGCTCGGCGATGAACTGGGCGCGGAGGGGATCGCCGGGCATGAGGACGGTTTTGCCGAAGTCGCCGGGGGCAGCGTGGATGTGAGGGGTGGGATAGTTTGCCATGGGAAGTCGCTCCTTTCGTTATCGGACTTTTTTGTGTTCGCGGATGTGGGTCATGTAGCAGCGGTGGCACATGGCCAGGTAGCGCTCGTTGCCGCCCAGCTCCACCTGGGCGCCTTCGGTGAGGATGTAGCCCTGGGGATCGAGCCGGGCGTTGACCGTGGCCTTAGCGCCGCAGGCGCAGATGGTCTTGATCTCGGTGATGGAGTCGGCCAGCTCGAAGAGGCGGCGGCTGCCGGGGAAGAGGCGGGTCTGGAAGTCGGTGCGCAGGCCGAAGCAGAGCACGGGGATGTTTTCAAGGTCGACGATGGCGCGGAGCTGGTCGATCTGGGCTTCCGCGAGGAATTGGCACTCGTCCACCACGATGACGTCGGGGCGGGGACGGGCGGCAAGGCGCTGGAGCAGATCGTCTCCGGCGGCCACGGCGTCGGCCGGGGCCAAGAGCCCCACCCGGGAGCGGATGACGCTTGCGCCGTCGCGGTCATCGGCGGCGGGCTTTAAGAGCCAGACGGCCATGCCGCGCTCCTCATAGTTATATTTGGTGATGAGCGCCGTGGCGGTCTTGGAGCTGCCCATGGCGCCGTACTTAAAATAGAGCTTGGCCAAGTGAATGTCCTCCTGGAGGTAGTGTAGCTCCATTATACCGAAAACATCCCCGCCGCGCAAGAGAGGCAAATCCCGGTGATGCACCGCACCCCGTAGGGGCGGATTATATATCCGCCCGATGGCAGTGGCGATTCCCGTATGATTTCCGCCGAACGCAACCTGGCACGGGCGCATATTTAATGCGCCCCTACACCCGGGATCGGGGGTGCGGTGCTATGCGGCGCCCCTACCCCCAAAACACACGAAACCCGCGGCTGGGGAAGCCGCGGGTTCCGCATGAAAGAAAAGAGAGGGAGAAATTTGGAGTGTGGTGCTGTTTACGTTCCTATCATACCCCCTTTTTCCCGAAGAGTTGTGAACGAATGGCGAAGAGTTTGTGAATAATTGTTGAATATTTTTAGAACTGTCCCGGCAAAACGTACAAATGGAGATTTTACAAAATATTCACGCAAATCCGGGTGCATTCAGTATAATATGGAGTAACAAGAGATAAAAGGGAGGGCTATTCATGGCCAAGTCCGTGCTGATTGTGGAAGACGATCAGAATATTGCTGAGCTTCTGCGCTTATATTTGGAGAAGGAAGGCTACGTGGCCGCCATTGCCGCCGACGGCGGGGCGGGGGTGGAGATGTTCCGCAAGCTCCAGCCCGATCTGGTGCTGCTGGACGTGATGCTCCCGGTGATGGACGGCTGGAACGTCCTCAAGACCATCCGCAAGGACTCCACCACCCCGGTCATCATGCTCACGGCCAAGGGCGAGACCACCGACAAGGTCTCCGGCCTCAAGATGGGCGCCGACGACTATATCACCAAGCCCTTTGAGATGAAGGAAGTCCTGGCGCGCATCGAGGCGGTGCTCCGCCGGGGCGGCGGAGCGGAGGAGAAGACCCCCAGCAAGCGCCTGGTCTTCGACAAGCTTATCATCGACCTGGACGCCTTCGAGCTCATCGTGGACGGCAAAAAGGTGGATACGCCCCCCAAGGAGATGGAGCTCCTCTTCCACCTGGCCTCCACGCCCAACCGGGTCTACACGAGAAACCAGCTCCTGGACGAGGTCTGGGGCTTTGATTACTTTGGCGACAGCCGCACCGTGGACGTGCACATCAAGCGCCTGCGGGAAAAGCTTGAGGGCGTGTCGGATCAGTGGTCGCTCAAGACTGTCTGGGGCGTGGGCTATAAATTCGAGGTGCTGTAAGGCATGAAAACCACCTTCAGCCGCCTCTTTACCCTGTTGGCGGCGCTGATCCTTTTGTGCCTGGTGCTCATGGGCGTGGCCTTCCGGGCGGTGCTGGTGGGCTATCTCGAGGACGAGACCCGGGAGAACCTCCAGAGCAACGGCGAGGCGCTCGCCCGCCTGGCCTCGGTCTACGACTATACCGGCGAGCTGGACAGCCGCTGGGGCGACTTCCGCATGGGGCTCACCACCGTGGCCGCCGTGGCCGATTCTGACGCCGTATTCTGCGACACCGACGGCAAGATCCGCCTTTGCTCGTGCAAGAGCGTCAGTGACTGCATCCACACGGGCGCTGCCGTGCCCCAGGAGATGATCGACACCGTTCTTTCCGAGGGACAGCACTTTTTTGAAACCTCCCTCCCCGGGCTCTACCAGGAGGAGCACTTCATCGAGGGCGTGGCTGTCACCAGCCCCGCCAGCAACAAGGCCGTGGGCGTGATCTTGATGATCGCCCCCACCGACCAGATTCAGGGTCTGCTCAAAAATACCACCGCCATCTTCTTCTATGTGTGCGTCTTCGTGCTGGTGGCCGCCATGCTGGGAAGCTATCTTTTAAGCCGCAGCCAGTCCCGCAGTCTGGAGGCCGTCACCAAGGCCGCCACCCGCTTCGGCCGGGGCGATTTGGAGGCGCGAGTGCCCGTGGGCGGGCGCAACACCATTGAAATGGATGAGCTGGCGCAGGCCTTCAACACCATGGCCGAGAGCCTGGCCAAGTCCGAGACCAGGCGGCAGGAGTTTGTGGCCAACGTGAGCCACGAGTTGAAGACCCCCATGACCACCATCGCCGGCTTCCTGGACGGCATGCTCGACGGCACCATCCCGCCCGAGCAGCACAAGCACTATATGCAAATCGTCTCCGACGAGGTGCGGCGTCTTTCCCGGCTGGTGCGGAGCATGCTGGAGATCTCGCGGCTTCAGTCCCAGGGCATTTCCGAGGAGAAGAAGCGCCGCTTCGACCTGGGCGAGACCATCGGCCAGGTGCTCATCAGCTTTGAGCAGCGGGTGAGCCGGAAAAACCTCCGGGTGGACGTGGAGCTGCCCGACCGTCCCGTGTGGACCAGGGCGGATCCCGACAGCATCACCCAGGTGATCTACAACCTCACCGACAACGCCATCAAGTTCTGTAACCCCGGCGGCATGCTCTCCATCCGCCTGAGTACCGAGGGAGGCAAAGCCCGGGTGACGGTGCAGAACACCGGCCCCACGGTGTCCCCCGAGGAGCTTCCCCTGCTCTTCGACCGCTTCCACAAGGCCGACAAGTCCCGCTCGGCCGACCGGGAGGGCGTGGGACTGGGTCTCTATATTGTGAAAACCATCCTCAACAGCCACGGAGAGGACATCTCCGTCACCAGCGAAAACGGCCTCACGGCCTTTACCTTCACCCTGCCCTTGGTGCGCTGAGGGCTTTGAAACGAGGTGTGCACCCATGCCATATGATGAATACGACCGCCGGGAGGACAGCCAGCCGGAATACCGATCCGGGTATTCCTACTATAACACCGGCCGCAAGCAAAAGCGCCACACGGGGCTTATTGTGGTGCTGGTGATTTTGGCGGTGCTGACGGGGCTTGCGTCCTGGGCGGTGAACGTGCTGGGGGTGCGGGTGGATCTGGGACAGGGCAGCGCCGTGGTGACCATCGGCCAGAACGACACGCAGCCGTCCACCACCGACGCGCCGGATACGACCCAAGCGGTGGTGGAGCCCCAGACTACCACCGACCCCACAGAAACGCAAAACCAGACCACGCCCGGCCTGACCATCGACGACTCGCCCCAGAGCGTGGAGAACATCCCCGCCGACGAGGAGGGCGCCCTGAGCCTCCAGGAAATCTACGAGAAGGTGATTCCCAGCGTGGCGTCCATCTCCTGCGTGCAGCAGGGGGGCACCTCCAGCGGCACGGGCATCGTGATGAGTAAGGACGGCTATGTGATTACCAACTACCATGTGATCGAGAGCGCCCAGCAGATCTTCGTGCTGCTCAGCGATGAGAATACCTACACGGCCACCCTGGTGGGCGGCGACGAGGCCACGGATCTGGCGGTTTTGAAGGTGGAGGCCACCGGCCTCACCCCGGCGGAGTTCGGCGATTCCGACGCTCTGCGGGTGGGCGACGTGGTGGTGGCCATCGGCGATCCCCTGGGCACGGAGCTCCGGGGCACCATGACCGACGGCATCGTCTCGGCCATCAACCGGGATCTCAATTTGAGCGGCCGGCAGATGACGCTGATTCAGACCAACGCGGCCCTGAACTCCGGCAACTCCGGCGGCCCGCTCATCAACTGCTACGGCCAGGTCATCGGCATCAACACCATGAAGATGAGCTCCTATTCGAGCACCTCGGCCACGGTGGAGGGCTTGGGCTTTGCCATTCCCATCACGGCGGCAAAGCCGATCCTCGATGAGCTGATCCAGCAGGGCTACGTGTCGGGACGCCCGGCCATCGGCATCCAGGGCGAGACGCTGGGCATCAGCACCCAGTTGTTCTTCCACATGCCCAGCGGCGTGATCATCACGTCGGTGGAGGAGACGTCCGACGCGGCGGCCAAGGGGCTCCAGCCCGATGACGTGATTGTGGGCTTGAACGACAGCGCCATCGACTCCCTGAAGGACTTGGTGGCAGCCAAGAATGACCTCTCAGCCGGCGACCAGGTGACGCTCACCATCTACCGCGGCGG
>DVGD01000001.1 GCA_018712905.1 Candidatus Avoscillospira stercoripullorum
GACCTGGACGTGTCCATGTCGGGCAACGTGCCGGTGAACATGGCGGCGGCCAGCATGCAGACCGTCCACACCCAGGCCGGTTCCATCTTCCGCGACGCCATCACCGACACCCTCCACGACGCCATGGAGCCCGAGCGGGCTTTGTAGGGGTCGATCTCCGATCGACCCGCGGGCGGCTCGGAGAGCCGCCCCTACAGACACGCTTCCGGTTTTGTGGAAACGCAGCGCACCAAAGGCTCCCCTTGAGGGGAGCTGTCATGGCGCAAGGCGCCATGACTGAGAGGTGTGACGGCACTTGTGCGATGAACCAGCTTGGTCTGTTCCGCCGGCTCTTCACACCTCTCCGTCGCGCTGCGCGCGCCACCTCCCCTCAAGGGGAGGCTTTGGACTGTAACCTTGAATCTACGGAGGTCACTATGCTATCGAACTACCTGGGCGACAAGCCCTTCTGGCGGGTCACCGGCCGGTTGGCGCTGCCCATCGCCATCCAGAACGTCCTCACCAGCTCCTTCCAGCTGGTGGATACCCTCATGGTCTCCCAGCTGGGGGACGTCACCCTCTCCGCCGTGGGCATGGCCGCCCAGTGGGGATGGCTCTCCAACCTGCTGGGCTTCGGCCTTTGCTCGGGCATGTCGGTGTTCGTGGCGCAGTACTGGGGCGTCAAGGACTTCAAGGGCATCCGCCGGGTGCTGGGCATGGGCATCCTGACGGCGCTCCTGCTCACGGCCATCTTCTTATCCGTCGCCCTGGCCGCCCCCGCCTTTGTGGTCAGCCTCTTTAACCGCGACCCGTCGGTGGTGGATGTGGGCGCCCAATACCTCTCCATCGTCTGCTTTTCCTACCCCGCCGTCACCCTCACCAACGTCCTGGCCACGGTGCTGAGAAACACCGAGCGGGTGAAGCTCCCCATGTACGTCTCCGCGGTGACCACCGTGGTCAACGCCGTGGTGGACTACGGCCTCATTTTCGGCGCCTTCGGCTTCCCTGCCCTGGGCGTGAGAGGCGCGGCGCTGGCCACGTGCATCTCGGCGTGGATGGGACCCGCTTTGATCCTGCTCTTCTCCGCCTTTGAGAAAAACCTCCTCATGGGGAAGCTCCGGGAGCTGGTGGCCTTCAACCTCCGCCAGCTGGGCGAGTTCTGCCGCCGGGCGCTGCCGGTGGTGTGCAACGAGGGGCTCTGGGCCATCGGCACACTGGTGCTCAACATGATCTACTCCAACCAGGGCTACGTCTACTACGCCGGCATGACCATCTTCCGCACCTTCTCCGAGCTGGCCTTCTCCTTCTATGTGGGGCTCGGCAACGCCTGCGTCATCATGGTGGGCAAGAGCATCGGGCAGGGCAAGATCCAGCGGGGCGTCCAGGACGCCAGGCGGTTTTCGGTGCTGGTGCCCCTGGCGGGTCTGCTCATCGGCGGGATCACGATTCTGTTCCGGCATCCCCTGATCTCCCTCTTCGCCATGGGGGATAACCTCTCCGCCGTGACCATCGAGACGGCGCTGGCGGTGACCATCTTCTGCTCGGCGGAGGTCATGTTCCGCAATGTCTCCTACGCCCAGGTGGTGGGCGTGTTCCGCTCCGGCGGCGACACCCTCCACGGCATGGTCTACGATTTAAGCTGCCTGTGGCTGGTGAGCATCCCGCTGACGCTTTTGGCGGCGCAGGTATTCCATCTGCCCTTCCTCTTCGTGGTCATGACGGCCTACCTGGGCGAGGATATCCCCAAGGCCATCTTGTGCCTCAGGCACTTCAAGAGCCTCCGCTGGCTCATGCCCGTCACCGAGGAGGGACGCACGGGGCTGGCGGAATACCGCAAGCGCTTGATGGAAGGTTCTTCGTAGGGGCGGCAATCTGCCGCCCGCGGGTCGATCGGGAGATCGACCCCTACGGGGTGCCACCGCATCTGTAGGGGCGGATCTCCGTGTCAAGCGTAACATAGGTAACACCAGGGAAAGGACATGGGTTACAGTTTTTTGATGCTGCGATTAAGGAGAACACCGGTGTTGGCGTCGATCTCAGCAATCTGGAAATTGCGGTAACAGACACGGAAGGTATCCATATCGCCAGCGCGGATTTCAAGATAGGTGTCTCACTGAGATAAATAGAAAACACGCCAAATCGCAAATAGCCCCAGTTGTTGACCTTATAGAGTTTGGCGCCTACGGGATACTCGTAAGGCCGAGGTTCAAAAAGAGCTCTGGAACTGGGGTGATAGACAGAAGCAGGAGGCTTATGCCCCAGCGCCTCATGGGGACGGATCTCGTTGTACTTCCAGCGCCAATACTGAAACAGTCTGTCTGCCTCCAGCAAATTTTGCGGGATCTGCCGCAGGACTTCCTGCTTCATGGTGCGGTGAAAGCGCTCGATTTTCCCTTGAGTTTGTGGATGGCGGATGCGACCGTGGATGGGCAGAATATCCAGATCCATGAGGTAGCGCTCGAACTGCGTGATGCCATGCCGAAAGCCGGCAAATTGAGACCCGTTATCTGAGAGAATGGCATCCGGCAATCCATACTCTTCAAATGCCTGGATAAAGCTCTCTTTTACGCCGATTGTGGAACTTTTAGGCTCGATGCGAATGCTGAACCGGCTGTGATCGTCCAGGATGGTCAGAGGATAGCAGCGCGTGCCGTCGCCCAGCAGGAAGTCTCCTTTGAAGTCCGTCTGCCACATCTGATTGCAGTGTTCCTTCTCAAACCGGCAGAAGGCGGTGTGCTTGAGGCTCTCTTCCTGAGAAATCATGCCGTGCCGCTTGAGGATATTGCCGCACGTCTTTGCGCTGGGCACTTTTTCACAACCGGCAGCTTCTAAAACAGCCCGAATGGTTCTGCCGCCCCACGCTGGGTTCTCAGCACGTACGGCGAGCACCGCAGCTTCCATCTCAGGCGCTGTTTTAGAAGGCTGCCGGTGCGGACAACGGCTTTGGTCACAAAGGCGTTGGCCTTCTGCGGCGCGTTTGATCCACTTGTAGCCGGTCTTTCCGGCTGATGCCAAACTCCCGACATACCGCCGCTATGCTCTTCTTTCCGCTCGATACAGCTTCCACAAATGCTTCCCGCTGCTTTTCCACAGTCCTCATCTCCCAAGGCATCCTGCTCAGCTCCTTCGCTTCTTTTCGATGCCTTTATTCTACATGAAAACTGTTACCTATGTCTCTTCCCACCTGTTACCTATGTTACTACTCTGTACAGATATTCAGTTTTGAATAGTTGTGGTAAGTTGAAGTGATGCCGAAGAGACCAGCAAGATGAAATTGGTTGCTCAATCTATTGTAATATAAGAGTCAGAAACAACGCCGTCCATAAAATCAAGGATCAGCCATTCGCTGTCGATGCCGAAAATTCCCCTCTCTGCTCCCATGTAATACACATAGCGATTGTCTGCATTGAAATATCCGTAATCATTGTTGGGCTCACCCAGCAGCGCCAAAACATCATCCTCAGACATTCCGACAAGCTCATGCTTTTCCATTAGGTTATCGACAATTGCCGTGCGCTCCTCGGGGTTGTCCAGCCACTTGGATGTGCTGAATGTGTGCTTATCATGATAGGCCACACCGGCAATGATGATCGCGAGAACGAATGCAACAGAAATTCCAAACGCGACATAATTGATGCATTTGGCCTTTCGGATCTCCTTTTCATCATTCATTCCCACCACCTCCGCAAATTCCAATTTTCCGTTGGTTTCATTATACTTTTTCAAGCCGCGTCAAAAAAGAATGATTCTGTAAACTTTTTGATAAAAACGGTGTGATGAGCAAAGTGATTCCGGGAGGCCAAAAAAGGAAGCCGCAGCTAGATGAAAAGAAACCGTATTGTAGTTTTTTTATTCAAAAATCCGGGTACAACTCCAGCTGGGCAAATTCCTCACCCGTCATAGCCTGGAGCTTGGAGAGAGCGCTGTCCGTCAGCTCCCGCAGCTCGGCCTCGCTCCTCGGCCATTGAAAGCTGCCGTTGCTCAGCCGCTTGTACAGCAGAAGATATCCGTCTCCAGACCAGTGGAGCGCCTTGATCCGATCCGTCCGGCGACCGCAAAACAGGAACAGGCTTTCCTCATTCAGCTGTGCACCAAATTGCTGCGTGACAATAGCGGCCAGGCCGTCGATCCCGCGGCGCAGATCGGTGTACCCGCAGGCGACATAGTACCGGCGCACTTGACTGAGGTCTATCATACCGTTTGAATGGAACGCAAAACCGCGGCCACTGCGTCGAGATCTACAGTTCCGGGAAGCCGCAGCTCTGCGCCTCGAAAATGAATTTGGAGCACATCCTCTGCTACAGCCCCAGGAGATATGGGCACAATCTGTGGCTGTGCCGCCTCCAATGCCTGCGTGCGCAGTTTCCGAAGCCAGTAGTAGAACTTCTTCTCCGGGATCCCCCGCTGCCGGCAAAACGCCCGGTTTGTCAAACCGCTGGCTCGACACTCT
>DVGD01000166.1 GCA_018712905.1 Candidatus Avoscillospira stercoripullorum
CTGTGATTCTTGTGTTTGTGGTGTATATCTTTGCCGCGCTGACATTCTTCCCGGCGCTGGCGCTGGGCCCCATTGCTGAACATCTGACCCTTTGGGGCTAAGGAGGATTTTCGTACTATGCGTAAGAAACAAAATAAAAAGCTGCTGACCCCAGAGATTCTGAAGCAGGCGCTCATCGGTTCAGTAAAAAAGCTGGATCCCCGATATATGATTAAGAATCCGGTCATGTTCGTAGTGGAAATTGGCTTTTTTATTACGCTGCTGCTGACAATTGTGCCGGGGCTGTTTGGTGAGGGCGATACAGGCCTTCGTACTTACAGTTTGATCGTTTCCATCGTTCTGCTGGTGACGGTGCTGTTTGCAAACTTTGCAGAGTCTGTGGCAGAGGGTCGGGGCAAGGCGCAGGCCGCCAGCCTGAAGAAGACCCAGAAGGACACCGAAGCTCATTTGCTGGATCAGGATGGCAACGAAACCATCGTTTCTTCCAGCGAGCTGAAAAAGGGCGATGTTGTTATGGTAATGGCCGGTGAGGTGATCCCCGGCGACGGCGAGGTGATCGAGGGCATTGCGTCAGTGGATGAATCGGCGATCACCGGCGAGTCTGCTCCTGTGGTTCGTGAGAGCGGCGGCGACTTCTGCTCCGTTACCGGCGGTACCACGGTGGTATCCGACTGGCTGAAAATCCGCATCACCTCCGATCCCGGCAACAGCTTTCTGGATCGGATGATTGCGCTGGTGGAAGGCGCCTCCCGGAAAAAAACGCCCAACGAAATTGCGTTGAGCACGCTCCTGGTTTCCCTGACCATCATTTTCCTGATCGTGATAGTTACGCTGTATCCCATTGGTATGTATTGTGGAGTTCAGCTGCCGCTGTCCACCCTGATTGCCCTGATGGTTTGTCTGATCCCCACCACCATCGGCGGTCTGCTCTCCGCCATTGGCATTGCCGGTATGGACCGTGTGACTCGATTCAATGTGATCGCGATGTCCGGTAAGGCGGTGGAGGCCTGCGGTGACGTGGACACCATGATTCTGGATAAGACCGGCACCATTACCTTTGGTAATCGCCTGGCCGCTGATTTCTTCCCCGTGGAGGGTGCAAGCCGCAGCGATCTCATTCGCTGTGCGGCGCTGACCAGCCTTCACGATGAAACGCCGGAAGGTAAATCCACGCTGGAGCTGGCACGCCGTCTGGGAGACAACAGCGAGGAGATCCCTGGCTCGTCCTTTATGGAGTTTACAGCCCAGACCCGCATGAGCGGCGTGGATCTTCCCGATGGCACTAAGGTTCGCAAGGGTGCCTCGGATGCCATTGAGCAGTATGTTATGTCTCAGGGCGGAAAGGTTCCGGCCGATCTGCATGCCCATGTGGAAAAAGTTTCTTCCCTGGGCGGTACCCCTCTGGTTGTATGCCAAAATAAGCAAGTACTTGGCGTGATTTACCTGAAAGATACCGTAAAGCCCGGCATGGCAGAGCGTTTTGAACGTCTTCGGGCCATCGGCATCAAGACCATCATGTGTACCGGCGACAACCCCCTGACTGCGGCCACCATCGCCAAAGAGGCTGGAGTGGACGGTTTTATTGCCGAGTGCAAGCCGGAGGACAAGATCAGCGTCATCAAGAAGGAGCAGGCCGAGGGCAAGATTGTTGCCATGACCGGCGACGGTACCAACGACGCTCCTGCCCTTGCCCAGGCAAATGTGGGACTTGCCATGAACTCCGGCACCACCGCGGCCAAGGAAGCCGCCAACATGGTGGATCTGGACTCCGACCCCACCAAGATCCTGGAAGTGGTGGAGATCGGCAAGCAGCTGCTCATCACCCGCGGCTCTCTCACCACCTTCTCCATTGCAAACGATATCGCAAAGTATTTTGCGATCATTCCCGCTATGTTTATGGCGGCCATCCCGCAGCTGGGTGTTCTGAATATCATGCACCTGAGCACACAGAACAGCGCCATCCTGTCTGCATTGATCTTTAATGCGATCATCATTCCCTGCCTGATTCCTTTGGCGATGAAGGGCGTCAAGTACCGTCCCATGTCTTCCGGCAAAATGTTAGCCCGGAATATGATGATCTACGGTTTGGGCGGCGTCGTCACCCCTTTCATCGGAATCAAAATCATTGATATGCTCATTACGCCCGTACTGACAGCAATGGGCATCTGAGGAGGTTCCTTACTATGAACGAAACAGCAAACAAGAACGCATTCTTTCACGGTCTGCGTCAATCTTTGGTGGTAGCACTTATATTGCTGCTGCTCTGTGGTTTTGTATTTCCTGTATTGCTCAACGGTATTTCCGCAGTGATTTTCCCCAGGCAAGCCAATGGCAGCCTGGTCTATGCAGATGGCCAGGCTGTGGGGGCAGCAAATATAGGACAGGATTTCACTGAGCCCTATTTCATGAAGGGTCGTCCTTCGGCTTACCACTATAACACCTATTATGAAGATGAACAGGGCAACCAATACTACAACGATGGGAGTGCGTTTGCCGGGCTCAGTTCCGGTTCCAACAACTATGCACCCTCCAATCCTGCCCTGACGGAACGGGTTGAGGCCGACATCGAGGCGTTCCTGGAAGCAAACCCGGACGTGAAACGGGAGGATATACCTGCCGATCTGATGACGGCTTCCGGCTCCGGGCTGGACCCGCACATTACACCTGAGTCCGCCCGCATTCAGATTCCCGCGCTGGCAGTTGCCTCCGGACTGCGTGAGGAAAAGTTGGAACAGATTGTGGCGGATAACACAGAGGGTAAGCTGCTGGGTATTTT
>DVGD01000167.1 GCA_018712905.1 Candidatus Avoscillospira stercoripullorum
TTGCCCTGTTCTGTTTTTCCGCTTTTCTGCAGAATCTTTCGCTTGCTGGTCCGCCGTGCCATCTCCTCCTGTACCCGCTGGTAGATGTCCCGCGGGATGATAGCAGGGTGGTTGTCCTTGATGTAATACTGCGGCAACTCGCCGGTATTTTTCTTGACCTTCTTGCTGATGCAGTCTGTGGTGAATGTCTTTTGCAGCAGGGCGTCTCCCGCATACTTTTCATTGGTGAGGATGTTATGCACGATCTGATGGGACCATGCCTTGACACCCTTTGCGGTGGCGATCCAATCCTGGGTAAGTTCTCTCTGGATCTGGCCCTCACTGCAGCCCTCCAGGTACCGGCGGAAGATTCGCCGCACCACCTCGGCCTCCTCCGGTACGATCTCCGGCTTACCGTCCGCTCCTCTTTGGTAGCCCAGCATGGATCTGTAGTGGAAGTTGACCTTTCCTTCTTTCATTGCCATCCGGATACCCAGCTGGATATTGGAGCTGAGTGATTCACTCTCGGCCTGGGCAAATCCGCTGAACAGAGTGATGAGGAACTCGCTGGACTCTGTCAGCGTATTGATATTTTCCTTTTCGAAGATGACCCCGATCCCCCTGGCCTTCAGCATCCGCACCGTCTCCAGGCAGTCTACGGTGTTCCGGGCGAAACGGGAGAGAGACTTTGTGAGGATGAGGTCGATCCCGCCCCGCTTGCAGGCGGTGATCATCCGGTTGAATTCTTTTCGCTTCTTCATACTGGTCCCGGTGATCCCCTCGTCCGCGAAGATCCCCGCCAGTTCCCAATCTGGGGACTCCTCAATTTTCTGGGTGTAGTAGGCTTTCTGGGCGGTGTAGCTGTTGATCTGCTCCTCACTGTCGGTGCTGACCCGGCAGTAAGCCGCCACCCGCTGCCTGCCGTGGAGCCTCGTCTTGTTGCTTGCTACATTGGACCGTGATGCCGGAATGCGGTGGATGGTGCGTTCCAGTGATGATTGTTCCATTTTGCTGTCCTTTCTGTTCCTAATCAGAAGTGTACGGTGATTGCGTTATCTGTTCCGATTATGATATGGGAGACCGTTCGTTCGAAGCGTTCCCAGTCGATTTGGTCGGGCTGCGTTTGGCTTACAGCCGTATCCACACCATCATCACAGCAGGCATACCGGGCAGCTGCCCCTTGCAGGATGTGGGAGAGAGCCTCCTTACCGTCTCCTGGCTGTTCCAACGCCCGGTTAATGGCATTGGCCAGGCGAACAGCCTCCGCAGAGGGCGCGTATGGCTTACATATGGGTTTTTCATGTGCCGCAAGCTGCCGTGCCGTCTGCGCAAGCAGTTCCTCCTTCCCGACAACAAATGCGTTTCTGCAGGCAGAACATTTCAGATGGACGTTTCCGGTATGCCCGATTGGCCCTCCGGTTCGGAGCAGGCGAGTCTGACAGCATCCGCTTCGCAGCTTTTGCCATAAGCCATCCGATTCCGTCCGGCGTGGAAACTTCCCACTTGTCTTTTCTGAGATCTTTTCCTGCACTTGCTGGAAGGTATCTTGGTCAATAATGGGTGGGTATCCATTTCCCCCGGCATAGCGAGAGTTTTCCAGCATTCGCTTGATTTTGTGCTTGTTCCACAGCGGCGATTCCTGAGAGAACGGGATGTTGTCCGCATTCATCCGGTCTGCCAGTGCCTGATAGGATAACCCGGCCAGATAGGTGGTAAATATATTTTGAACAGTGAGTCGTTCCTCCTCCTGGATGACCAGATCGCCGTGTATGATCTGGTAGCCATACAATATCTTCCGATTTGCCATTGCCTACGCCTCCAGCGTCTCTTGGAATTCAAATCCGCCATATAATTGAAAGCGGATGGTGCTCTGGGTATCTACAACGATTCGTTCCACCAGCTTGGTGAACAGGATTTCGTCAAAGCTGGACAGAGTCTCTGGTCCGTTCCGGATGGTATCAATCGTCAGGCGAATTGCATCGACCTGCTCATCAATATCCTCATTGCAAAGCAGCTTTCGCCTCTCCCGTCGTAGTTCTGTCAGCTTGGCGTTGAGTTCCGCCTGCTTTGCGGATAAGGCAGCCTTGTCCAGGAGACCTGCCGTGTGCAGCTTTGTGAGGTGATAACTCTGCTCGGATGCCGTGGCGATGGCTGTGTTGACCGCCAGCATGGCCGGGTTGCCGCGGTGCAGGGCATCTGACAAAGTATCCATTTGCCTCAGCACAGGTGACAGCACGATGCCGTCATGGGTGCGAAGCTTACGATACATCCGGAGGAATGCCGCATGGATGCTGTCCTCGCTGATCCGTCCGTTGGGGCAGTCGGCGGCTTTTCTGTCATGCTTGCGACATACCCAGGAGACGTATCCAGCTTTCGAAATTCTCCGCATGTACAGCGTCCCACACTGCCCACAGATGATCTTCCGAGCAAGCGGGGTCTGATCATGTGGAATCGACTGCCGTTCTGCCCGCCGCTTCAGCAGTTCCTGAACTTTTTGAAAGTCCTCATAGCCGATAATGGCAGGGTGGGTATGTTCTACATAATATTGATCCGCCTCGCCATGGTTATCTTTCCTGCGATATGGAAATGTGTTGGTTGTGTAGGTTTTCTGGCAGAGGGCATCTCCAATGTATTTCTCGTTTGTTAAGATCTTTCGAATGGTCTGCTGATGCCATTTTTGCCCACCATGAAGGGGGGCAGGCCCATTCTCACTTAACTCCTGGGCAATCCACTCGGAGCTATATCCTCTAAGATAGGCTGCAAAAATCCACTTTACGATCTTTGCCTGATCCTCTACGATTGTAAGATTCTTACCATCAACGATTTGGTATCCAAATGGTGCGGAGCAGGTAATAAACTCCCCGCGCTCCATGCGGCGCTGATAGCTCATACGTTGGTTTTTGGAGATGGAGATGGATTCCTCCTGGGCCAGAGAAGCGGAAACGCTCACCATCAGTTCTGAGGTGAGCGTTCCAGTGTCGATATTCTCTTTTTCAAACTTGACGGTTACACCCAGCGAGGAAAGTTCCCGCAGGGTGGCGAGGCAGTCACGGGTGTTCCGGGCAAATCGGGAGATGGACTTGACCACGATCTTATCGATTTTGCCCTTCCGGCAGTCTGCCATCAGGCGGTTGAAGTCCTCCCGCTTATCCATCCGCGTGCCGGTCAGGCCCTCATCTGCGTAGATGTCTACCAGATTCCAGCCATCGTGGGCGTTGATCGCCTGCGTATAGGCCCGGATCTGGGCAGCGTAGGAATGGAGCTGGTCTGCCGAGTCAGAACTGACCCGGCAGTAGGCTGCTACCCGCAGGGTGTCTGGTCTCGCTGCCTTGGGTGGAATTACTTGTACTTCAGCCATTTCTCATTCGCCTCCTTCCATCTTTTTCGGCAACGAAACCATACCACACCCCTGCGGGAATAGCCAGCACTATTCCCAAACAGTTCCGGGCCGGTATCGTTCTGCAGACAACCGTTTGGCTCTGGCCAGTTCTTCTTTGGTCAGCAGGCCGTCTGCAGCCATCCGTTCCCATAGACCCACCGATAACAGGTAACGCAGTTCGTTTCGGATCTCCATCACGCAGCCTCCTCAAAGTAGCTCTCATCCTTGACCCGCCGGATAAACCGTTCTACCGCATAGATGCTGCTTGTGACAGGCATTTCCGGCAGCGCGGATTGAACATCCCGGAAGTAACGGCTGCCCTTGGCGGCTCGTTCATCCAAAATGGCGATGGCACAGGTGTCAGTCTCCAAGCGGATGGCTCGTCCGAACCCCTGCTTAAGTCTGATCTGCATCTCCGGCACAGCCACGGCCCGGATGAACGTGCGGAGATCAGGATATGCCTCTCTCTTTTTTTCTTGCAAGGCGTCCGGATATTGGAACGGTAGTCGGGGGATGACCAGCAAAGAGACACAGTCTCCGGGAAAGTCAAAACCCTCCCAGGCGGCGCCGGTGGCAAACAGGACGCTTCCGGGTGCCGCCTTGAACTGGGCCATGGTGTGCGGGGCGTTCCGTCCCATGGTAAACAGCGGGAATGGAAGGGGGTGCTGCTTCAAACGATCCTTCACAGCGGACATGGCTGCATAAGAAGTGAACAGTACCAACGCATGGCCGTGGACCGCGATCAGTAATGTACGGATCTCCTCGGCCAGTTTGGCAAAATAGTCCGCTTCGTGCTGCCTGGGCGGCATCGTGGGAAAATAGAGCAGGCAGTTTTTCCGGTAATCAAAGGGAGAGGGCGAAACAGATTCCTCCACCCGAGAGTTATCGGTGAGGCCAGCCTCCTCTTTGAAACGACAAAAGTCTTTACCTATGGCCAAAGTCCCGGAAGTAAGGAGGACGGGCTGGGGCTGTGACCAGAGTGTTGCTTGGAGCTGGGCGGTCAGGTCGGAGATGGAGGCGCACAGCAATGTGCCGCCATCGTCATCCGCCGCAGTGTAGAATACCAGGTCAGAGCGTTCCTCCAAAAACAGATGGACTGCGGAGGATAT
>DVGD01000168.1 GCA_018712905.1 Candidatus Avoscillospira stercoripullorum
ATGAGCCCCTGGTGGCCGAAGAAGCTGGGGGTGCCGCCGCCGAAGTAGACGGTGTCCACCTCATAGCCCACCACCCGCTGGGCGCTCTCGCGGATGTGGGCGAGCACCGCCTGGAGGTAGAGATCCATGGATTCGCGGTTCATGCCGCCGCCCAGGGAGTAGAAGTCACAGTATTCGCACTTGCTCCGGCAGAAGGGCACGTGGACATAGATGCCCAGCGGCCGCCGGAGATCCTGCATGGGATTTTTGTTGTTTCGCATAGGTACCTCCCAAACTTGGAAATCGCATCACCCAAGCCTCCCCTTGCGGAGCGCTCTTGATGCAGCGCACAGTCTCAAGCCTCCCCTTGAGGGGAGGTGGCGCGCGAAGCGCGACGGAGAGGTGTGAAGAGCTGGCGGAACAGACCAGGCAGGTTCCTCGCACAGGTGCGGCAACACCTCTCAGTCATGGCGCAAAGCGCCATGACAGCTCCCCTCAAGGGGAGCCCTTGGTGCGGTGCAGTCCTCAAGCCTCTCTGCAAGGGGAGCCTTTTTAATCCTCGTCCAGCTTCAGGACGGCCATGAAGGCCTCGGAGGGGATGGACACGGAGCCGAAGCTGCGCATGCGCTTCTTGCCCTCCTTCTGCTTCTCGAGGAGCTTCTTCTTCCGGGTGATGTCGCCGCCGTAGCACTTGGCCAGAACGTCCTTGCGGAAGGCCTTGATGGTCTCCCGGGCGATGACCTTGCCGCCGATGGCGGCCTGCACCGGGATCTCGAACATCTGCCGCGGGATGTTCTCCTTGAGCTTTTCGCAGATCTTCCGGGCGCGGGGGTAGGCGTTGTCGGCAAAGAGGATGAAGCTCAGTGCGTCCACAATCTCGCCGTTTAAGAGGATGTCGAGCTTCACGAGCTTGCTGGGACGGTAGCCCGAGAGGGTGTAGTCGAGGGACGCATAGCCCCGGGTGCGGGACTTGAGGGCGTCGAAGAAGTCGTAGATGATCTCGTTGAGGGGCATTTCGTAGTGGAGCTCCACCCGGGTGGTGTCCAGGTACTGCATGTCCTTGAACTCGCCCCGGCGCTGCTGGCACAGCTCCATGATGTTGCCCACGTACTCCTGGGGCGCCAAAATACTGGCCTTGACGAAGGGCTCCCGCGCCTCGGCGATCTCCGCCGGGTCGGGGTAGTTGAGGGGGGTGTAGACCTCGATCTCGGTGCCGTCGGTCTTGGTGATCTGGTAGACGACGTTGGGCGCCGTGGTGATGAGGTCGAGGTTATATTCCCGTTCCAGCCGCTCCATGATGATCTCCATGTGAAGAAGCCCCAGGAAGCCACACCGGAAGCCAAAGCCCAGGGCGATGGAATTTTCCTGGACGAAGGACATGGAGGCGTCGTTGAGCTTGAGCTTTTCCAGGGCGTCCCGGAGGTCACCGTACTTACTGCCGTCGGCGGGGTAGACGCCGGAGAAGACCATGGGCTGCACGGCCTGGTAGCCGGGAAGCGCCTCGGCGGCGGGGTTCTCTTTTCCGGTGACGGTGTCGCCCACCCGGGTGTCGGAGACGGTCTTGATGGAGGCGGTGAGGTAGCCCACCTCGCCGGCGCCCAGGCCGTCGCAGGGCACCATGCCCTTGGGGTGGAGGTAGCCGCACTCCACCACCTTGTACTCGGCGCCGGTGGCCATCATCCTGATGTCCATGCCCGGGCGAATGACGCCGTCAAACACGCGAAGGTACACGATGACGCCCCGGTAGGAATCGTACTGGCTGTCGAAGATCAGGGCTTTGAGGGGCGCAGACCGGTCGCCCTTGGGCGGCGGCACGTCCCGCACCACCATCTCCAGGACGGAATGGATGTTGATGCCGTTTTTGGCGGAGATCTCCGGGGCGTCCATGGCGGGGATGCCGATGACGTCCTCCACCTCCTGCTTGACCTCCTGGGGACGGGCGGCGGGGAGGTCGATCTTGTTGATGACCGGCAGGACTTCAAGCCCTGCGTCGATGGCGAGGTAGGTGTTGGCCAGGGTCTGGGCTTCGATGCCCTGGGAGGCGTCCACCACCAGCACCGCGCCCTCGCAGGCCGTGAGGCTCCGGGAAACCTCGTAGTTAAAGTCCACGTGGCCGGGGGTGTCGATGAGGTTGAGCACGTAGTCCTCGCCGTTGTCGGCATGGTAGTTGAGGCGCACGGCGCGGGCTTTGATGGTGATGCCCCGCTCGCGCTCTAGATCCATGTTGTCCAGGATCTGATCCTCCATCTCCCGCTTTTCCACGGTGTTGCAGGCCTCCAGCAGGCGGTCGGCCAGGGTGGACTTGCCGTGGTCAATGTGGGCGACGATGGAAAAATTGCGGATGTTGGCTAGATCGGTCATAGGTTGTCCCTCGCTTGTCTGATGCTGCTTGCCGCAGGGTGGATGCGGCGGTCAATGGTGTCGTCAATTTGGGCGCATACGGCCTCCAGATGCCGCGTGATGTCGGTGTTGGAAAAGCGTAAGACCAGAATTCCTTGCGCCTGAAGATATAAAGTGCGCTGGGCGTCGTGCTGCTGCCCGGTGGGTTCAAAATGCTGGCTGCCGTCGAGCTCAATGGCCAGCTTGGCTGTGTCACAGTAGAAATCGACGATATAAGATCCGATGATCTTTTGCTTGTAGAATTTGGCGGGGTGATATCGCAAGTACTCATACCACAGCTTCCGCTCCTCCTTGGTCATTTCCCGCCGAAG
>DVGD01000169.1 GCA_018712905.1 Candidatus Avoscillospira stercoripullorum
TTTCAATTCTCACAGGGGATTGGCGTCGATCCAGGCGAGGATCTTCTCGCCGATTTCCCGGATGGCGCCGGGGGCGTAGGGGAGCTTCAGCCCTGCGCCGGACACCAGCTCTTCAAAGGTGGCCGTGCCGCCCTTGTCCACAAAGGCCAGGTAGCGCTTCCAGGCGTCCTCCCGGTTTTCCAGGGAAGCCAGCCAGAACTGGAAGGCCACGGTCTGTGCCATGCAGTAGTCGATATAGTAAAGGGGATAGAGGTAGATGTGCAATTGCCGCTGCCAGCCAGCACCCCGGCCATAGAAAGGCAGGTTGTCAAAGTCAATCCAGGGGCGGTACTTCTGCTCCAGCGTAAGCCAGAAGGCGTTGCGCTGGGCGGGCGTCCAATCGGGGTTTTCATAGACCCGGGTCTGGAACTCGTCCACCATGCAGCCGTAGGGGATAAAGATGAGGCTGTCCTCGCAGTGCCCCACCTCGTACTTCCGGGTGGCAGCGCCGAAGAACTTCTCGTGGTAGTCCTGGGTCAAAAACTCCATGGACATGGAGTGGCACTCGCAGCTCTCCATGGTGGGGCTGCGCAGCTTGGCGGGCAGGCCGTTTTGAAAGGCGCGGTAGGCGGCAAAGGCGTGGCCGGCCTCGTGGGTCAAAACGTCCACATCGCCGGAGGTGCCGTTGAAGTTGGAGAAGATGAAGGGCGCTTTATAGCCGGGGATGTCGGTGCAGTAGCCGCCGGGGGCTTTGCCGTCCTTGCTCAGCACGTCGAGCAGCTCGTTGTCGTAGAGGAAGTCCACAAATTCCGCCGTCTCGGGGCTCAGGCCGTGGTACATCTCCCGGCCTGCCTTTAGAATCTCGTCGGAGGAACCGGCGGGCTTGGCGTTGCCGTCGGCAAAGAGCATCACGTCGTCATAAAAGCGCAGGTGGTCGAGCCCCAGGCGCTTTCTCTGATCCTCCTTGACCCGCGCCACGATGGGCACCATGTCCTTGGCGATCTGCTCCCGGAAGGCCTCCACCTTCTTGGGATCATAGCAGTTGCGTCCCAGGCGGTCGTAGCCCAGCTGGAGATAGTTCTCATGCCCCATCAATTTGGCCTGCTCGGTGCGGTTCTTCACCAGCTTATCAAAGAGCTCGTCGAGCTCCTGCTGGTGCTCGTCAAAGAACTTGCCCTCGGCCTCGTAGGCGGCGCGGCGCACGGCGCGATCCTGGCTCTCTTTATAAGGCCCCAGCTTGGGCAGGGGCATGGTCTTGCCGTCAAACTCCACCGTAGCCGAGGCATAGAGCTTCTGGTAGGCCGAGGTGAGCTTGTTCTCCTCCTGCATCAGGGGGAGGATCTTGGGATCGAAGCTCCTGGCCTCGATCTCCAGGTTGGTGAAGAGGAGGCTTCCCAGCGCCTCGCTCAGCTCCTTGCGGAAGGGGGAGCGGAGCAGCGCGTGAGTCACCTGCTGGTCAAGCTCCTGGATCTTGGGCATGGCCTCGTCGATAAAGTCCTGCTCGGCCTCGTAGAAGGCGTCGCGGGTGTCGATGGTGTGGCGGATATAGGCGATGTTGCACTGGGTGGCCACCTGGTCGGCAGTCTCCTGGTAGACGCGGCAGGCCTCCAGCTGCGCCTGGGCGGTCTCGGCGCCGTCCAGCGCGGCCACAGCCTGGGCGCTGGCCTGGGCGAGTGCGTCCAGATCGGGACGGGTATAGGGCATCTCGGAAAATTTCATGGAAAAACCTCCTTTATTTTGGATGGGAATAGCGATTTGGCGGGGATTTGCACGCAGCCTGTAGGGGCGGCTCTCCGAGCCGCCCGCGGGTCGATCGGAGATCGACCCCTACGGGGTGCAGCCGAAATCCCGCCACATCCGTAGGGGCGGCTATTAGCCGCCCGCCACGCGGCACGGGTCGATCAGGAGATCGACCCCTACAGCGCCAGCAGGGTTTCGCAGCGGGCGAATATGGCTGGGTCGTCCAGAGAATTGAGGAACGTCACCTGGCCGCCTGCCTCCCGGGGGTTGGCAAGCGCCTGCTCCAAAAGCCGCCGCTTGGTTTGGCGGGCGATGCCCGCCGCGCCGTCGAGAATCTCGGGTTTCTCGCCCACCACTTGGCGGATGGCGCCCCGAAGGAAGGGGTAGTGGGTGCAGCCAAGCACCACTGCGTCCACCGATGGGTGAAGGTGGGGCGAGAGGTGGGCGCGGAGATAGTCCTCCACCTCCTTGCCCTGGAAGATGCCTCGCTCCACAAATTCCATGAGGCCGGGGCAGGGGATGGAATCCACCCTGGCTTTCGTCTCAAACTGCTCCTGGAGGTGGTGGAACTTCTCCTCGTGAATGGTCATCTCCGTGGCCATGACCAAAATATGGCCGCCGGGGTGGCGCTCCACGGCGGGCTTCAAGGCCGGTTCGGTGCCGATGATGGGCACCGCCGGGTACCGCTCCCGCAAGAGGGTGGCCGCGGCGGAGGTGGCTGTGTTGCAGGCGATGACGATGGCCTTGGCGCCCCGGGAAAGGAGGAGCTGTGCCGCCTGCAGGCTCAGCGCCTGTACCTCCTGGAGG
>DVGD01000170.1 GCA_018712905.1 Candidatus Avoscillospira stercoripullorum
CATGGCTGCCATTTCCGGCTGGTTGGTTGCGCAGATCCTCAAGACGCTGCTGGTGCTCCTCCTGGAGAAGGAACTTCGCTGGGAGCGGCTCTTTGGCAGCGGCGGGATGCCAAGCTCTCACTCTGCCACAGCCTGCGCCCTGGCCGCCTCAGCGGCCGCGCTCTACGGAAGCGCCAGCCCCGCCTTCGCCATCTCCGCCATCATCGCGTTCATCGTCATGTACGACGCGTGCAACGTCCGGCTGGAGACCGGCAAGCAGGCGGTGGCCATCAAGGAGCTGCAGCAGTTTTTCCAGGACATGGGCAAGCAGCCCCTCTCCGAAGAAAAGCTCAAGGAGCTGGTGGGGCACACCCTGCCCCAGGTGCTGGCCGGTGCGATTTTGGGAATTCTCATCGGCATTGTTGTCGCCGTAGTGTGATATTTAAGAAGGGAAGAACTGAATGGATCAGGAGTTTTTCGACGATATCAAAGACCTTTTGGCTTCGGACGCAGTGCAGCGCCTGAAGCGATATGTGCACCACAAGAGCGGCACCCGCTTTGACCACAGCCTGTATGTGGCCTATCGCAGCTACCGCTTCGCCAAGAAAATGGGCTGGGACAGCCGGGCGGCAGCCCGGGGTGGCCTGCTCCACGACCTGTTCTTTTATGACTGGCGGGATGACGACGCCCCCGGCGGCTGGCACGTCACCGAGCACCCCGTCCAGGCGCTCCGGGAGGCCGAAGCCCGGTTCGATTTAAGCGACATGGAGAAGGACATCATTGTCAAGCACATGTGGCCCCTCTCTCCGTGGATGCCCAAGTACCGCGAGAGCTTCACCGTGTCCATGATGGACAAATACTGTGCCATGATGGAGTGCCTCTTCCTGGGAAAGCGCAAGATGCGCCGGCTGGGGCTCGCCAAACTGGCCATATAAAGAAAGATGAAACTGACCATTTAAATATGGTCAGTTTTCGTTATAATGGGGGTATCACACCCTAGGAGGCGTAATTTCATGTCTGATCCGCGCATTTTAACCATTCAGGATATCTCCTGTGTGGGTCAGTGCTCCCTCACGGTGGCGCTGCCCATTCTCTCCGCCTGCGGCGTGGAGACCGCCATTTTGCCCTCGGCGGTGCTCTCTACCCACACCGCCGGCTTCACCGGCTACACCTTCCGCGATCTCACCGAGGATATGCCCAAAATCGCCGCCCACTGGCAGAAGGAGGGCATCGCCTTTGACGCCTTCTACACCGGCTATCTGGGCAGCGCCCAGCAGATCCAGTATGTGGAGGACATCTTCCGCACCCTGGGACGGGGGCAGGGACTGAAGATCGTCGATCCCGCCATGGCTGACAACGGCAAGCTCTATCCCGGCTTTGACCAGGCCTTTGTGGAGGAAATGAAGAAGCTGTGCTTTGGCGCGGATATCATCCTGCCCAACATCACCGAGGCCTGCCTGGTCACCGACACACCCTATCAAGAGACCTACGATCAGGCCTATGTCCAGGCGCTGCTGGACGCCCTCACCGCCCGGGGCGCCAAGACCGTGGTGCTCACCGGCGTGAGCTACCAGGAAGGCCGCACCGGCGTGGTGGTCTACGAGAACGGCAAGCAGGCCTACTATGAGCACCGGCGGATTTCCAAGGGCTGCCACGGCACCGGCGACGTCTATGCCGCGGCTTTCACCGGCGCCATGGTGCGCGGGCTCTCCACCTACGACGCAGCCCGGGTGGCCGCGGACTACACGGTTTTGTGCATCGAAAAAACCGTCGGCGATCCCGACCACTGGTATGGCGTCAAGTTTGAAAAGGCCATCCCCGACCTCCTGCGGATGCTGGAGGAAGCAGCGGGGTAACGCACCGGCGATACGGTTTGCAGGGGTCGATCTCCGATCGACCCGCGGGCGGCCATTAAGGCCGCCCCTACAAATGAAGCACAAAAAACAGCAAGCACAAAACGTGCTTGCTGTTTTTTGGAGGTGACGCCCGGATTTGAACCGGGGAATGAAGGTTTTGCAGACCTTTGCCTTACCACTTGGCCACGTCACCAGCTTTATAAAATTATAGGAGCCGAAGCTCCCAAATGCCATTTTGGAGCGGGTGACGAGGCTCGAACTCGCTACCTCCACCTTGGCAAGGTGGCGCTCTACCGGATGAGCTACACCCGCATATGGTGCCTCCGGTCGGAGTCGAACCAACGACACGCGGATTTTCAGTCCGCTGCTCTACCTGCTGAGCTACAGAGGCATATTGAGGTGAGCCGAAGCTCACCTCTTTTGTTGTTTGGCGACCCGGAACGGACTCGAACCGTCGACCTCCAGCGTGACAGGCTGGCGTGCTAACCGACTGCACCACCGGGCCAAATATTTGGTGGGAACAACAGGGCTCGAACCTGTGACCCCATGCTTGTAAGGCATGTGCTCTCCCAGCTGAGCTATGCTCCCAGGCGTTCTCGCCGGCCGCATATCTCAGCGACGGGTATTATTATACCCATTGACCCACCAAATGTCAAGCACTTTTTTGATTTTTTTGTTTCCCCCGGAAATGTTAGAGGTTTTTCAGAATTTCCTCGATTTCCTGGGGTGTGAACGTATAAATCGTATCGCAGAACTGGCACGAGATGTCGATGGGTTTGCCCTCATCCACGATCTCGCCGAGCTCCTTGCGCCCCAAGCTGATGAGGGTGGACTCCACCCGCTCGCGGCTGCAGTAGCACCGGTAGGCCACCGGCGTGGTCTCGAGGATTTCCAGATCCATGCCCGCCATCACCGTCTCTAAAAGCGCCTGGGCGCCCATGCCCTGATCCAGCAGCGCCGTCACGGCGCCGGCCTTCTGGATCCCGGCCTCCAGGGCGTCGATGACGGCGTCCGGCGCGCCGGGCAGAAGCTGCAGGAGGTAGCCTCCCGCCGCCCGGACGCTCTGATCCGTGTCCACCAGCACCCCCAGGGCGCAGGCGGTGGGCGTCTGCTCGCTCTGGGCGAAGTATTCGGTGATGTCCTCGGCGATCTCACCGGAGACCAACGGCACGCTGCCGATATACGGCTCCTTCATCTGCAAGTCCCGGATCACCGTGAGCATGCCGTCCCGTCCCACGGCGGCGCCCACGTCCAGCTTGCCCCGGTACTTCTCCAGCAGGGAGATCTGGGGGTTCTGGACATAGCCCCGGACGTTTCCCGCCGCGTCGGACACGGCCAGTACCGTCCCCAGCGGGCCGCCGCCCTTGATCTGGAGGGTCAAAGAGCCATTTTCAATCTTTTGCATATTGCCCATCATGGACGCGGCGGTGAGCAGCCGCCCCAAGGCAGCGGTTGCCGTGGGCAGCGTCTTGTGGATCTGCCGCGCCCGCTCCACGATGTCCCGGGACTCCACCGCCACGGCCTTCACAAAGCCGTCGCGGGTCATTGCCCGTACCAATTCACCCATGTTGTTCCTTTCCGCGGCTATTTTGCCGCATAGAAGTAGATTCGCTGTTCCCCTGCCTGCGGCGGCGTGAACTGCCGGTCGCCGTAGCACTC
This sequence comes from Candidatus Avoscillospira stercoripullorum, assembly GCA_018712905.1. Taxonomy (GTDB): domain Bacteria; phylum Bacillota; class Clostridia; order Oscillospirales; family Oscillospiraceae; genus Avoscillospira; species Avoscillospira stercoripullorum. The sequence goes on from DVGD01000170.1 coordinate 3,495, forward strand.
AATCTGGGAGAAGCCCGCCGCCTGCAAAAATTCCTTGAGCTGCGAAACGGTGTAGGCATACTCCCGGTGCTCCTCGAAGCTGCGGCGCCAGAGCTTCCCCTCACGCTGGAAGAGATCCATGCCATAGTAGCAGATGCGCTCGGCCTCGTCAAACTCCGCCCGCCACACGCAGTAGCTCTCGTCGTTTTCGTCCAGAAAAATCTGGCCGTCCAGCCCCCGGAGCTTTTCTTCGCTGTTGATGTCGAAGGTCAAAACGCCGCCGTCGGTGAGGCTCTCATAAATGCGCCCCAGGGCTTTGGCGGCGTCCCTGGGGTCGGTGAGATAGTTGAGACTGTCCAGGCAGCAGACCACCCAGTCCACCGGCTCGGGCAGCGTGAGAGCTTCCATGCGCTGGCAGATGAAAAAGGGCGGATGGGGAAGGTCGCTTGCCTTGTCGTAGGCCATGGCGAGCATCTCCTCCGAGGCGTCGGCCGCCAGGGTGCGGTACCCCGCCTCGGCCAAAAGCACTGCAAGTGAGCCCGTACCGCAGGCGAGATCCAGCACCGACTTCGGGCTTGCGCCGTGGTGCTTTAGAAGCGCCTGGAGATAGGCGAGAATTTCCTCGTAGGGCACGTCCCAGGTGAGGCCGTCGTAGGAGGCTGCCAGGGCGTCGTAGGCGCTCACGGCTTGCCTTCCGCCGCCTCGTCCTCGGCCTGGAGCCGGGCGAAGAGCGTGCGGTAAGAGTCGGTGCCATAGTTGAGACTGCGGTTGACGCGGCTGATGGTGGCGCTGCTGGCGCCGGTTTTATCCAGGATGTCGTTATAGATCATCCCTTGGTTGAGGAGCTTCGCCACCTCGTAGCGCTGCTCCATGGCTTTCATCTCCGAGACGGTGCAAAGATCGACAAAAAAGTTGTAGCATTCTTCCACGCTTTCCAGCTTCAGAATGGCTCGATAGAGCTCATGTTCCGGGTTGGAGCGCTTGTTCCGGTTGTTCACTGCACGTCCTCCTTCGTCTATAGTGCATATTCTTCCTGTATTTTACCAGGTTAAACTGTAAAAGTAAAGCATTTTGTTCATTTTTAGAAAAATTGCCGATTTCCGTCCCGTGCCGGGGAAAACTCGCCCGCCGCTCTTGTTTCTCCCGACAAGATAGAGTATAATAGCCAAAGAAATGATATTGCTACGAAGCAAGGAGGCCAACTATGGTTAAGGCAATCATCGGCGCCAACTGGGGCGACGAGGGCAAGGGTAAAATCACCGACTTGATGGCGGAGCACTCCGACATTGTCGTCCGCTTCCAGGGCGGCGCCAACGCGGGGCACACCATCATCAACGACTACGGGCGCTTTGCGCTGCATCTGCTCCCCTCGGGCGTCTGCTACCCCCATGTTACCAACATCATCGGCAACGGCGTGGCATTCCACATTCCCTCCTTCCTCAAGGAGCTCAAGTCCTTGGAGGAAGGCGGCGTTCCCACGCCCAAGATCTTAGTGTCCGACCGGGTGCAGCTGCTGATGCCCTACCATGTGCTCCAGGATACCTACGAGGAGGAGCGCCTGGCAGGCCGTGCCTTCGGCTCCACCCGTTCCGGCATCGCCCCCTTCTACTCGGATAAATATGCCAAGATCGGCATTCAGCTCAACGAGCTCTTCGACGAGGCTGTCCTCAAAGAGCGGCTGGAGAAGATCTGCACCCTCAAGAATGTGCTCTTCACCCACCTCTACCACAAGCCCGAGCTGAAGGTGGACGAGCTCTTCGACCAGCTCATGGAGTGGCGCGAGGTCATCAAGCCCTACATGGCCGACACCCAGCGCTTCGTGACCGAAGCCCTGGCCGAGGGCAAGACCATCCTCCTGGAGGGTCAGCTGGGCTCCATGCGCGATCCCGACTTCGGCATCTACCCCTACACCACCTCCTCCCACACCCTGGCGGGCTTTGGCTGCGTGGGCGTGGGCGTGCCGCCCACGGCCGTGAAGCAGATCACCGCCGTGACCAAGGCATACTCCTCCGCTGTGGGCGCCGGCGCCTTCGTGGTGCGCCTTTCCGGCGATGAGGCTGACGAGCTCCGCCGCCGCGGCGGCGACAAGGGCGAGTTCGGCGCCACCACCGGCCGTCCGAGAGATGTGGGCTGGTTCGACGCCGTGGCCACCCGCTATGGCTGCCGCGTCCAGGGTGCCACCGACGTGGCGCTCACCTGCCTGGACGTGCTGGGCTATCTGGATGAGATCAAGGTCTGCACCGGCTACGAGATCGATGGCCAGGTGACGAAGGACTTCCCCGTGACGCCCCTCTTGAACCGCGCCAAGCCCGTCTATACCACCCTTCCCGGCTGGAAGTGCGATGTCCGCGGCGTCACCGAGTGGGACAAGCTCCCCAAGGAAGCCCAGGACTACGTCCTCTTCCTGGAGC
>DVGD01000171.1 GCA_018712905.1 Candidatus Avoscillospira stercoripullorum
GAATAGCCCACCCGCGCGGTGGTGACGGCGTAGACCACAGTAAACACCACCACCATGGCCAGCACCACCGCGAGAACCACTTTCTGAAAGAACCCCAGGGATTTGATTCTAGCCATACGCAGTCTCCTCTCCCATCAGAAGGCTTGGATAGAATCAGTATACCGGAACTTTCCAGGTTTGTAAATCGCAAAATGGCCGCCCCTAAGAACCGTGTCGTGGGTACACTGCACCGTAGGGCGGCATGCCCTCATGCCGCCGCCTGTACCAGACAGCCCTGCGAAAAACCCGGCGGCGCAAAAAAATCCCCAGCTGCTTTGCAGCCGGGGATTTTTCGACTTATTGCGCCCAGTAGAAGGTCTCCAAGGTTTCTCCCGCGATGAGATTGCTCACCTCGTAGAGAAGCTTTGCAACCTCCCGGCGGGTGATGGCATCGGCCTGGGCGGTGTCTCCCAGGGAGATGCCGGCCGCAGAGAGAGCGGCGGTTGCGTCAGCCGCCCAGGCGGGCACAGCGGCGGCATCCGTCTCTGAGAACACGGTCTTGGCCGTGGGAGCGGGCAGCTGCAGGACATTTTGCAGCATCACCGCTGCCTCCGCCCGGGAGAGGGCTGCCTCGGGGCGGAAGACCACGCCGTCCTCGGAGCTGACGCCGGAGATCATGCCGCTGCCCAGCGCCGAGACGATATACGGCTGGAGCCACACGGGGGTGGCCGCTTCGTCGGAGAAGCCGGAGGTGAGGCCGGTCTCATCGGCCTGGGCGTCCACCAGCTTCATGACCATCACCAGGAATTCACCCCGGCTCACGGTCTTCTCCGGCTCGAAGCACAGGTTTCCGCCCACGGTGGCGCCGGTGAAGAGCCCTGCCTCCTTGAGCCACATGGCGTAGAAGGCGTCGGGATCGCCGTCCATGTCGGCGTAGGTGGCCTTATCGGTGGGCTTTCGGATCTCAATGGAGATCTTGGCCTCCTCCGAGGTGTTCCCGCCGGAATCGGTGACGGTGTAGGTGAAGCTGTCCTTACCCACCTTGTTCTTGTCAGGGGTGTAGGTGAAGGTGCCGTCCTCATGGAGCTCCACGCTGCCGCGCTTGGGCTCCTTCACCAGATTGTAGGTGAGGGGCTTTCCCTCGGGGTCTGCGGCGGAGAGCGTGCCGGAGCCCGCGATGTTCTTATAGGTCTCCAGGCTGCCGTCCTCGGCGGTGGGCGGCTGATCCTCCTTGGGAAGGATGGAGAGCTTCAGCTCCTGGACGCCGCTGAGAACGCCGTCCGAGAGGGTGCAGTAGCCGATGGTTACCTCCTGGGCGGTGACGCACTTGGCCTCCAGCGTCAGGTCGCCCAGCGCTTCAGTGGGCAATGCGTCGCCTGCTTTGAGCACGCGGCTGCCGTAGCGCACGGTGGCAAGGGTCTCCTGGGGGACGGATGTGAGGAAGATACCGTCCGCGGCGGCGCTGGTGAAATCATCTTGAGAAAAGCAGAACTGGGCAGTGGGATCCACGGTGCGCACCTGGGCGGCCGCGGGCAGCGTCATGCTGCCGGCCAGGACGAAAAGCGCCAGGAGCGCGGCAGTATGTTTGAGTTTCATGGGCGTTGCTACCTCCTTGAATTGAGTTCGGAGGTAGTGTTTGCTGAAACTAGATCTTTATTCCAGTTTTTTTACGCAGCGCTGCGCGGCCGGATATACCGGGCATTGGCGTCGGGCGCGGGGCGCATGTGGATGCCCGAGACGATGCCCATGGCCATGAACATGGTGAACACCGACGTGCCGCCGTAGCTCACGAAGGGGAGCGTCAGGCCGATGACGGGCAGCACGCCCAGGCACATGCCCACGTTGATGATGATCTGGAAGAGCAGCATGCCGGCGATGCCCACGCAGATGATGCGGTTCATAAAGTTGCCGGACTTGACGCCCACGTGGAGGCAGCGCACCACGATGGCGGTGAGCAGCAGCAGCACGGCCACGCAGCCGAGGATCCCCAACTCCTCGGCGATGGCGGAGAAGATGAAGTCGGTGTGCTGGGCGGGGATGGAGCTGGAGCGCACCATGGTGCCGTTGTAGAGTCCCTGACCGGCCAGACCGCCGTTGGTGATGGCCTGGAGGGAGAGGTTGGTCTGCCACCGGACGCCCTGGCCGGTGGGGTCGATGGAGGGGTCGAAGATCATCATAATGCGGTTATACTGATCCTCGCGCATGAGCGCCAGGAGAATGGGCGCGCCGATCACCAGGGCGCCGCCGGCCATGAGGAACCAGATGATGTTCACGCCGCCCACAAAGGCCATGATGACGAAAATGAGCACATACAAAAGCGCCACGCCGGCGTCGCTGGAGACGTAGACGATTTCCAGGAAAAACACCGCCGTCAAAAGCCCCAGCTTGCTGATGGTGATCGGAGAGGAGAGGCGGTTTTGCGAGACGCTCATGCTCTTGGCCAGGATAATGATAAAGAAGATTTTGCACACCTCACCGGGCTGAACGTTCATGGGCAGGAGCGGGATATCCAGCCAGCTTCGGTTGCCGGTCTCGCCGGAGATGCCCCAGAACTTGAGGCAGCCGATGAAGAGCAGGGAAAAAATCAGAAGAATCTCTCGCCGTTCGGCGATGATGTCCACATCTACCAGCGTGAGCACCACATAGATGAGAATGCCCAGCACCAGCGCAACAGACTGCACCATCACATACCGGGCGCTGCCCTCGGATTCGGTAGCGCTGGAGATGATGACGATGCCGAAGATGGTGGTGACGATGCAAAGAAGGAGCAGCACCATGTCCGCGCCTTTTAAAAAGTCGCCGATGGCTCGGCCGATCTTGCGCAAGGGAAACCCTCCCATTCTGATACGATATGTCTATTTTACCAGAACCGCGCCGGGAAGTAAACCGCCTGGGGATTTTTCCTTGCAAGAAGGGGCGGCGGCTGGTATACTAGTGCCATGGAAAAGAGAATTTCTTATTATGTCAGCCGGAAAAACGTGCTGACATGGCTTGCAGCCATCTGTCTTGTTGGTTCGGCGGGGCTTCGCATTGCATATTTCTGCGAGAAAGGCGCAGATGCAAGGACGATGTGGATGCTTCTCATTCTGCCGGTTGCCGCCAGCTTGATCTATGCGCTGATCGTGCTTTTGGACGGCCAGGAGCATTTTTACCGTACTGCCGTCCCGGTTGTGCTGATGGCGGTGTATTTTACGGCCAATTTGGCCTTCCGCGGCACGTGGATGCGGTATCTGGTGCTCAATGCCGCGGTGTATCTGGCGTTTATCGTGTTCTACAATCTCTTGGTCTCCGGCGTGATCCGTCCCATCAGCGTGGTGTTTTTAATGTTCGCCGGAGCCGTGGCCGTGCTGGGGTACGACAGCCGCAGCGCCATTCTCTCCCGGCAGTGGGCGGCGTATTTTCAGATCCTGCCTGATTTTACCATGCTCTTTGGCGGACTGCTTGTCTCGCTGGCCATCCGTCCCCATCTGGACGGGCGGTATCATCCCACCTGGGGCGACCGCAGCGACGGCCGCCGGGTTCGCACCTTGCCGCCCATGTCGGTGGTGGTGCCCTATATCATGGTCAACCGCAACGGCGCCTGCAACTTTATCCGCGATGAGCTGGAGATCACTGACCTGGAGCAGTACGTCCGGGAGAAGCGCCGGGAGGGGCTGACCAATTTCGGCCTCACCCACGTGTTCATTGCGGCCTATGTGCGGTGCGTGGCGCGCTATCCCGCCCTCAACCGGTTTTTGTCCGGCCAGCGGGTCTACAGCCGTGGGGACGACATCCAGTACTGCATGAGCGTCAAGAAGGAGATGTCCACCGACGCGCCCGACACCTGCATCAAGCTCCATCTCAAGCCCACCGACACGGTCTACGACGTCTACCGTAAGTTCAATGAGGAAGTGGAGAAGGTCAAAAATACCCCGCTCAACTCCAACTTCGACCAGACCGCCCGGCTTTTCACCATGCTCCCCGGCCTGGTGTTCAAGTTCACGGTTTGGCTCCTCAAAACCCTGGATTACTTCGGCCTGATCCCTCTCTTCCTCCTGGAGGTGAGCCCTTTCCACGGCTCGGTGTTCTTTACCTCCATGGGCTCTCTGGGCATTCCGGCCATTGTGCACCATCTCTACGACTTTGGAAACCTCCCGGTGTTCATCGCCTTCGGCTGCAAGTTCCGCCGCAACGAGGTGAGCGCCGATGGAAAGGTGCTCAAAAAGAAGTATGTGGACATGACCTTCAACCTGGACGAGCGAATCTGCGACGGTTTTTATTATGCCACGGTTTTGAAGTACATGCGCCGCCTCCTGTCGGATCCCCATCGGCTGGATACGCCACCGGAGCGGGTGGAAAAGGATATTGACTAAAAAGGACGCAGCCACACTGGCTGCGTCCTTGAGACTGTCAAAAAACCTCGCAGAAGATGTCCTAGACAGAGCAGCGGGGGGTGTGTGCGGGGGGCAAAAAGCCCACCGCGCGTTCAATCAACAGGATTTTGAAACTTTTTGAAAGTTTCAAAATCCGCACAGCGGGGCGAAAATACTTTTTCGAC
>DVGD01000172.1 GCA_018712905.1 Candidatus Avoscillospira stercoripullorum
CCGATGGCCTCGTCCTGGGAGATGGCGCCGTCGAAGTAGGGCGCCGTCTCCTCCAGGACGATGTTGGTCACGTCCTCGTTGTAGTAGACCGCCTGGTCGGCGCTTTGGAGCAGCGCCTCCACCGCGGCAATGCTCTCCGGGCGGACGCCCTGGGCTTCAGCCTCGGCCATGGTCTCTTCGATGGATTCGTTGGTGGAAAGCCAGCCGCTGTAGAAATTCTGGTAGCTGGCGGACACCATCTGCTGCAAAAACGCCCAGGCGGCGCGGGTCTCCTTGGCATTGGCCGGGATGGCCACGGGGTTGCGGAGGTAGAAGCTGGCAACCCCGCCGTCGGGATAGCCCACGGCCACCAGATCGTCCCCCAGCGCCTGGGAGAGCTCGTCATACTGCCCCGCGCTGGAGATGCTCACCGGCAAGAGCAAAATCTCCCCGGTGGCAAGCGCCTCCTCGCTGCTCTCGCTCTCCGGCGGCGGCGCGTCCTGAAGTTCCTTTAAAAGCGAGAGCCAGCCGCGGAAGAGCGGCGAATCAAAGTTCGCCGTGCCGGCATCCTCGTCCACCAGCCGGGCATAGGCATAGAAGAGTACGTTCGTGAGAACAGCTGCGGGATCTCGCTGGGAAAATACGGCGCAGTCCTCGGGCATTTGATCGGCAATGGCCGAGAAGGTTTCAAAATCCCAGCTGCTTTCCTCCCCCACCACCGACTGCCGTGCCACCGCCGTCTCCAGGGAGAAGGACTGGGGCAGGCGGTAGAGGGCGCCGTCCTCGGTCTCCAGCGCCGCCACCAGGCTCGGCAATAAATCCTCCTTTTGGAGGGCTTTGCCGCCGCGCAGGTATAAGTTGAGATCCGTGAGAAGCTCCCGCTTGGCCAGGGCTTCATAGGGAAGGCCGTTGAGGATCAGCACGTCCGGGCAGTTCTCCCCCTGGAGATCCATTAGGAGTTGCGTCAGCGCCTGGTCGCCGTACTCGGCCTGATAGTCCACAAATTCCGCCTGGTACTCGGGGTACATCTGGCCGAACTCGGCCATGAGATTTTGCATGACCATGGGCTCGGTGATCCCGGCGATGGTCAGGGTGATCTTTTCCATGGGCGTCTCGCTCTGGAAGAGGAAGAAGACCCGGTAGGCGCTGCCGTCCATGGGGCGGAAGACGCCCGCCAGGGTTTCCCCGTCCAAGCAGGCCAGGGCGACGGTGCGGCTGCCGGAGAGGCTCACGGTTTCAAACCGCAAGAGCTCCATGAGCGTCTCCTCGCCGAAGTTCCAGCCGTAGAGGGCGGTGTCGTCGTAGGCCATCAGGTCATAGCCCCATTTCTCGCCGGAGAGAAGGTTGGCGCCCTCCAGCGCTTCCGGCACGGCGCACAGCCGCTCCGCCGCCGGATCTCCCGGGTGAATGGCATAGAAGGCCGGCGACTCGCCCTGGCTCATCAGAAGGATCGCGCCCGATTCACTCTGGCAGGCGCGGCGTACCTCCACGCCCAAATCCGTGGGCGTGCCCAGGCTGCCGCTCAGGGAGACTGGGCAGATCTGTCCGTCCAGGCTCACCAGAAGCAGGCCATCCTCCCAGGAAAAGAGCCAGTGCACGCTCTCCAGGGGAGAAATGTCGTAGGTCTCGTCCCGGATTTTCAGCACCTGCCGGGATTCCTCGCCCTCCTCCACCGAGAGGACATAGCAGTTGGTATTCTGAACGCGGCAGGCCGCGTCCAGCCCCAGGGCGCCGGCCACCTCGTCACCGCCGCTGCTCAGGAGCTGCCCTGGGGCGGAAACCTCCAGGGATCGCACCAAAAGCCCCGTCTCGGTGGTCAAAACGCCGTGGAAAACCGCGCCGTTGGCCGTGGCCTGGGTATCCGACACATAGATCATGTCCCGGGGATCGGCAAAGATCATCCGGTAGCACTGCTCCGATTCCTCAATGGTGAGCTCCACCGGCTGCAACGCCTCGGCCTCATGCTGCAAGATGGATCCGGTGTCTCCGGCCGGCGCCGGAGGATCTTCCTGCTGATCGCAGCCGCAAACAGTCAGCGCCAGCAACAGCGCCAGCGCGGCCATCCAAAACTGTTTCATGGCATAACCTCCATTCATGGTTTTCTATGAAGGCTATGTATGCACACGGGCAATTTGTTGCAGCAGTCGCTTTATTCATATCGCTTCCCAACCAGGTATATGGGCACCACCAGGCCGCCCAGGGTGAGGAGCAGAGCAGCGGGACGCTCCGCCGCGGCCAAGAAGTCCGGCGCAAAGGTGCCAAATTTCCGTTTGTCCAATTCAGCCATAGGTTTCACCTCGCGCTCATTGTAGCAAACGAAGCCGGATTCCGCAATCGAACCGTAAGAGAGTCAGCAGTAGCCCTGCCAAAATAGGTGTCTCGCCGCATTCCACCGGAAATTGCACTCAAAGCCTCCCCTTGAGGGGAGGTGGCAGGCCGTAGGCCTGACGGATTGAAGAATTCTTGAACTTCCGGCCTTGGCCGGGAGTTCTAGCGCCTTGGCGCGTAGAATTCTCCATCCAGCTTTGCTGGTGAGGTGTTGGGGCAGCTGCGATTTCCACAAGTTTTCCGCACAACGCACTGCAGTCACACCTCTCAGTCTCGCTTCGCGAGCCAGCTCCCC
>DVGD01000173.1 GCA_018712905.1 Candidatus Avoscillospira stercoripullorum
GCCGGATCCGGGCGCTGTACGGGGGAAATCACAGGCTTTCCGTCCTTGCCCAAAAGTACCGTCAGACCGCCGGCATAGCCGTTGAAGGAGAAAAGGTAGTTGACCCCTGTCTCCCGATCCACCCAGATCTCCATGCCGTTCATGGCGCCCTGGGAGTAGATTTTTTCAAAGCGCTTTTCTTCCTTTGCCATAGTATCACCTCAATTTTCGTCACAGTCTGGAATCCCGTCGCCGTCGGTGTCGCATTCGGGGCTGTGGAGCACGCCGCCGGAGCCAAAGATCTCCTTGCCCTTGACGCCGGTCTCCGTGCGCCGCCGCTCCACCAGGTCGCTCAAAAACCGGCGCACCTGGTCGGGCTTTTTGATGTTTTTGAGTTCCAGAACGCCGCTGGTCTTGTCGGTGCAGAAGAGTACCACCGTGCCCACGCCGAAGATCCGCTGCCCCAGGGTCTGGCTGGAGCGAATGTCCATGATGCGGTAGAGGAGCAGCTCGTCTGTCTCGGTGCGCAGTAAGCCCTTCTTGCAGTACAGGCGGTTTTCGTCCACCTTATACTTGGTAAAGGTGATGGGCATGCCGAGAAAGCGCTTGGTGTCCGCCCAGAGCACCTCGTCCTCGTGGAGATTGTTGAGTACGGTATTCTTTCCCATGGTCATCCTCCTAGTCCCGTCCGGCCAGCACGCCCTCGTGGACGGCGGCCTTTAAAATGGCGATCTGCGTCTTGGCGTCGGGGATGTTCCCGGCCATCACCTCGGCCACCAAATCCTTGAGGGGAATGAGCTCCACGTCCAAAAACTCGTCCGCGTCCAGGTGCCGTTCGCCCCGGGTCAGCCCCTTGGCCAGGTACATCCAGATGGTCTCGTCGGAGTAGGCGCAGGCGGGGTAGAAGAGCCCCAGGGGGATGAGCTCCTGTGCATGGTAGCCGGTTTCCTCCTCCAGCTCCCGCCGGGCGGCGGATTCGTGGTTTTCCTGCTTGCTGTCGAGCTTTCCGGCGGGGATCTCCAAAAGCACCCGATCCACCGGGTAGCGGTACTGCCGCTCCATGACGGCGTAGCCGTCGTCGGTGATGGGCAGCACGCACACCGCGCCCACATGGCGCACCAGCTCCCGGGAGGCGGTATCGCCGTTGGGCAGCGCCACGGAATCGTGGTAAAGATGCAGAATTTTCCCGTCAAACACCAGCTCCGAGCCGGTTTGGCGCTCCTTCAAATCCATTTCAGACATGGTGGAACCTCCATCTAATTTCGTTAAGGCTATCTTACGCTATTTTTAGGAAGGATGCAATGGGGAATTACGAACCGCGCAGTGCACAATTGTAGGGGTCGATCTCCTGATCGACCCGCAAGAGGCATGGTGGTAGATGGAAAACATATTCTCCATTGTAGCGCAACTTAGCATTGGCGCGAAGCACGATAATTTGCCGTCAGTTCCAGATAGCCGCGACGGTTGTGGGCAATGCCAGCCCAGTCCAGAATTGCAGCCATTACAAAAACAGGGTCAAATACAGAATCACCCGGCTGTTTTCCTGCATAATAATACCCGATGGCGCCAACGACGGTATCTATAGTGCAGTTTCCTTCTCCAAGTCGAAAATTGCGCCCCATCCCCTTGCGAGCCCGTCCGCCCTGGCGCTCCAACAATTCAACAATGATATCAAATACACGATATCCATATGGAGGCTTAATCGGGAGTTGATCGCAAGAAAACGCATTTTTGCCTGCTTCGTCCCGAATTTCATAGGCATTGCCCTGTATGGAATAGACAATCGCTTTTCCACCTTGATTGACAAGCTTTTGGTGGATAATTTCTGAGGCGGCCAGGCATGTCCTTCCTTTGGTTTGGCTTTCTTTTACCAAAAAATCTACCTCCCATCTATTTACTTGGTTATAATTTATGTTTTTCATAATAAAATGCTCTTTTACTTTTTTAGGATATCACATACGCTAAGGATTTTCTACATTCCATTTTGAGCAAATTAACAGTTTTTGGCTGTACATCGCTATGGCGCCGTGCTATAATGGGAACGAAATCAGCGGCTGCCGCGCGCGGCTATTGAAATAATTGGAGGAGACGTGACACTATGGATGCAAGAACCGAATTTAACCGTTGGAAAGCCAATTGCAAGGGCGCGATGCTCGAAGAGCTGTTGGCCATGGAGAACGATGACGCCGCCGTCCAGGCTGCCTTTGGAAGCAAGGCCAGCTTCGGCACCGCCGGTATCCGCAGCGTCATGGGCGTGGGCACCGCCCGCCTCAACGACCTGACCGTCCGCCAGACCGCCCGTGGTCTTGCCAAGTACCTCCTCGAATCCGGCGGCAGCAAGACCTGCGCCATCGGCTATGACTGCCGCCACAACTCCCGCCGCTTTGCCGAGGTCTGCGCCGCTGCCCTGGCTGCCGAGGGCGTCCACGTCTACCTCTATGACCGGCTGTGCCCCACGCCCATGCTCTCCTTTGCCGTGCGGTACTTAAAGTGCGGCGTGGGCATGGTGATCTCCGCCAGCCACAACACCAAGGAGTATAACGGCCTCAAGTGCTACGGCGCCGACGGCGGCCAGATGACCGAGATTCCCGCCGCTGCCGTCTCCGCCGCCATGGAGACCGTGGATCTCTTCGAGCCTGAAAAGGAGAGCTACGAGAGCCTTCTTGCAAAGGGCGCCATCGAGTATATCTCCCAGGACGTGTGGGAGGCCTACTACAAGCGCATTTCCCAGGAGGCCATTGCCCCCGAGAACGTGAAGAAGGCTGAGCTCAAGGTCGTCTATTCGCCCCTTTGCGGCGCGGGCGGCGAGCCGGTGCAGGAGATGCTCAAGCGCCTGGGCGCCACCTACTGGGTGCCCGCCTCCCAGAAGGATCCCTCCGGCGACTTCGCCACCTGCCCCAACCCCAACCCCGAGAACGATACCGCCTTCAACGAGAGCTATGCCCTGGCCAAGGAAGTGAAGCCTGACCTGGTCATGGCCACCGACCCCGATTCCGACCGCATCGCCGTGGCCATCCCCCAGGGCGACGGCTTCCGCAAGTTCTCCGGCAACGAAATGGGCTGCATGCTCTTAGACTATATCCTCTCCTCCCTCCAGAAGGCCGACAAGCTCCCCAAGGAGCCTGTGGCCGTGAAGAGCATCGTCTCCACGCCTCTGGCCGACCGGGTGGCCGCTGCCTACGGCGTGAAGATCCGCACGGTACTCACCGGTTTTAAGTATATCGGCGGCGTGATTCTGGAGCTGGAGCAGGCCGGTCATCCCGAGGACTTTGTGCTGGGTTTTGAGGAGAGCTGCGGCTACCTCAAGGGCGACTACGCCCGGGATAAGGACGCCGTGGTCGCGGCTATGCTGATCTCTGAGATGGCCGCCACCTACAAGCTCCAGGGCAAGACCCTGGGCGATGTGATGGACGGCATCTACCAGCGGTTCGGCTACTTCGTCGCCGGCCTCAAGAACGTGGTCTTCACCTCCGATGAGCAGAAGGCCAAGTGCATGGCGCTCCTGGACGAGTTCCGCGCCAACCCGCCCAAGGAGATGGCGGACTACGCCGTCACCGCCGTGGCCGACTTCAAGGCAGGTACCATCCGGGATGTGAAGACCGGCGAGACGACGCCCACGGGACTTCCCACGGAGAACATGGTCATGCTCACCCTGGGTGAGCAGGGGAGAATCATTCTCCGCCCCTTCGGCACCGAGCCCAAGATCAAGTTCTACTATACCGCCGCGGCCGACTCCATGGCCACTGCGGAGGCCATGATCGCCAAGATGGACGAGGCCATGACTGCATTGCTGTAATTTAAGCCTTCCCTTGGCGTTGTAGGGGTCGATCTCTGATCGACCCGTGCCGCGAAGCGGCCAAAGGCTGCCGGGCGGTGATAGCCGCCCCTACAGGCGCGCCCGGTTTTCTTGGCGCGCAGGCGGCGGCATGAGGGCATGCCGCCCTACGGTGCGGAGGAAATTTTGACTGCACCCTGTAGGGGTCGATCTCTGATCGACCCGTGCCGCGAAGCGGCCAAGAAGAGGGTCTGTCGCAGAATTTTTCAATTCTGCGACAGACCCATATTTCTACCTTGCGGCGGCGCGGCCAGCGTGCTATACTGGCTGCATCTTGGAAAAGGAGCGATTATTATGTCTGTGCTTGCACAGCTGGCGGTAATTTTTCTCGTCTGCCTGATCTCCGAGGGCATCTGTGCCCTGCTGCCCATTGCCTTTCCCGCCGCGGTCATGGCCATGGTGCTCTTACTGCTGCTGCTCTTCGGACGCGCGTTCAAACCGGAGCAGCTTCGGGAATCTTCCGACTTTCTGCTGGATCACATGGCCTTTTTCTTTGTGCCGGGATGCGTGTCCCTCATTAAGTATTGGGACGTCATGGCCGCCAATCTTCTTCCGATTCTGGTCATCATTCTCGTCACCACGCCTCTGGTCTTTTTCCTCACGGGACATGCCGTGCAGCTCACGCTGCGCCTGATGACGCGGAAGGAGGAGACGAAACAATGATGCAAGCCATCCTCGACTCCCCGCTTTTGGGGCTGGGGCTCTCCGCAGCCACCTTTGCCCTGGGGCGCTGGATCCAAAAAAAGACGGGCTGGACCATCGCCAACCCGCTGCTCATCTCCGCCGTGCTCTCCATTGCGCTGCTGCTCGTGCTGGAGATTCCCTATGAGGCCTATGCCCAGGGCGGCGAGTTTATCAACCTCATGCTCTCGCCGGTGACGGCCATTCTGGCGCTGGGAATCTACAACCAGCGCGCCGTGCTCAAGCGCTATTTTGTGCCGGTGCTGGTGGGCTGCCTGGTGGGCAGCGCCTCCAGTGTCCTGAGCGTCCTGGGGCTGTGCAGGCTCTTCGGGCTGGATCAGACCATCACTGCGGCGCTGATCCCCAAGAGCTGCACCACGGCCATCGCCCTGGGCATCGCCGAGGCCAAGGGCGGAATTGTGGCCATCACGGCAGCCTGCGTGATCTTCACCGGCCTGGTGGGCGCCCTGGGCGCGCCGCTCTTTGCCAAGGTCTTCCGCATCACCGACCCGGTGGCGCAGGGGCTGGCCGTGGGCGCATGCAGCCACGCCCTGGGCACCTCCAAAGCCCGGGAAATGGGCGAACTCCAGGGCGCCATGAGCAGCATTGCCATCGGCGTGTGCGGCCTACTCACAGTGCTTCTCTCACTGGTACTGCCCCTATAAGAATAATCCCCGCTGCATTTTATGGCAGCGGGGATTTGCTATGCCCGTAGGGGTCGATGTCCCCATCGACCCGTGCCGCGCAGCGGCTTTTTGAGGTTATCGTAGAATACCGGCGGAGTTGATGACTGTGGTGGAGTAGAGCAGCAGCACATCGTCCACCTGGGAGAAATCCACGAACTGCCCCAGGTATTGGGAGGCCACATACCGCACGTCCACCAGCGTCACCGTGCGGTAACCGCCCAAAAGCAGGGGCGTGAGGCTCGAACCGTAGGAATCTCGGAAGATAACCAGATTCTTGTCGCTGGCGGCGTTGGGGTTTTCGATGGTGAGCACCGCCTGAGCGCCGCTTAAAAAGACGTCGTAGCCGTCCAGATTTTCAAACTTGGCCGGATCATAGACCGTGGGACTGGGATTCTCCGGTCCCGAGACGGTGCAGCCCTCGGTGATCTCGTTGGTGAGATAGATGAGATCCTCCGCCGGCAGAGGCAGTGCCGCCTGGCCGTAGTAGACGCCCTGGAACCCCGAAAGGGTGTGGGGCGTGTAGCTCTCCCAGGATGGCAGAGTGAGCTCCATAGCCGATGCCAGGGTGTCCACCACCTTTTGAAGCCGCTCCTGCCGCCAGTGGGAGTCTGTCGCGTAGTAGTCCGCGGCGGTGAGGCTGCCGGTGAGATCCACATGGGTTGCCCAGGGAAGCTCCGCTTCCACGGTGGAGAAGAGCTTCTCATAGTCCAGCGTGGGGTATCCGTGGCTGGGCGCGAGGTAGTAGTTCTTGTCGGGAATCACGGCGTAGTAGACGTTGGCCTGGGGAAAGTAGGTCTCGTGGAGGCTGTTCATCTTGTCGGTGAAAAGCTTCAGCTGCTTTTCGTCCAGGGTGGCGTCCAGCTTGGAGGCTGTGCCCTCGGCGATATAGATGCCGTTGTTGTCCTTCTGTCCCAAAAGATCGTACGTCCAGACGGCTTTCAGCGTGCGGAAGGAATCGCGGAAGGGGAACTGGTCGAGGAGGTAGTCCTCTACGTCTTCGGAAAACTCCGCCGAGAGCAGCGCTTCGCCGCTCACCGCAGGAAACTGCTGGAGCTTGCGCCGCTCGGCGCGGGAGATTGTGCCGTCCGGCAGCAGGAGGTGCAGCACCATAAAGCCCAGGAGTACCAGGGCGAAGACGGCAATGGTCAGTCGTTGGGTAAGTTTCTGCATGTCAAGCCCTCCTTAAAACCGGAAATAGAGGAACGGATTGAAGGAGCCGTCCACCAGGCAGGCCGTTACCAGCAGGAGCACCGTCAGCACCATGGCAGGCTGGAGCACCACCACAGCCTTGTGCGCCTGGATTTTTTCGGCCAGGTACTTGGGAAGGGGCGTAGACCCCAGAGCGCAGAGCACCAGAAGCACGGCATAGCTCTTGAGGTAATAGAGCGCCGTGGCGTTGACCACCGGCAGGCCGCCCAGGCCGAACATCCGGCCAATTTCCAGGAGTGCCTCAGAGGCCGTGGCACTGTGGAAGAGTACGAAGCCCAAAATGGTGAGCAGCATCACATACACATGGGGCAGAACCTTCCCTTTGAGGTATTTTCCCAGGAAGAACTTCTCCACCAGCAGCAGAATTCCATAGTAAAGACCCCAGAGGAGGAAGTTCCAGCTGGCGCCGTGCCAGATGCCGGTGAGCATCCAGACGATCAGGACGTTTCGCACCCACTTGATGGTGCTGGTGCGGCTGCCGCCCAGGGGGATATAGACATAGTCCCGGAACCAGCTGCC
>DVGD01000174.1 GCA_018712905.1 Candidatus Avoscillospira stercoripullorum
GCCTCGTCGATGGCCTCGTAGGGCAGGAGCTCATAGAAGCTGTCGTCATAGCTCAGGAAGGACAGGGCAACCACATCGTCCCAGTTGTCCCAGACCCACTGCTCCACCTCCTCCCACTCGTTGTCCCGGACGTGGACGGTAATGGAACAGTTGTGGTCGACATAGTGGGTCATAAAGAGCTTGTAGTTTTCCAGCTGCTCGATTGCCGACACGTCGCCCTTGACCCGGCCGGCAGGCGCCTTCACCGGGAACTCGATGACCTTGGTGGTGGGATCGTCGGGATCCTGCCCCACCTCGGGCAGCACCGGGTAGCCCAGCTCCTCGCACACGCGGCAGAGGGGATCGGTGGCGGTGATGCGCACCCGGCGGATATAATAGGGCGAATGGGAGTAGTGCACGCCGCTGGACACCGTGGGCAGCAGGGACAGCGTGCCCTCGGGCTTGACGGTGGTGGCCAGCAGAGGCTTGGGGCTCCGCAGCCGGGCGGCAATCTCCGCAGCAGCCTGGTGGGCGGTCTCCCGGAGGGTATCCAGGAGCTTTGCCTGGGCTTCCTTATCCATGGAGGTGGCGTTGACCATGTCCTGCCAGCCGGTGAGGGAGCAGCCGATGAGCCGGTCGCGCTTTTGCACCAGGTTCCACCGGTGCATCTCCAAATCCCGGCAGGTCATCCGGTAGCCAGCCCGCGCCGACAGGCGCTGGGCGTCCAGGAGCTTGGGAAGATCCAGCTTGCCGTCCTTTACAAAGGCCATCACGTTCACCGTAGTGAGGTTACAGAGGCCGTGGCTGTCGAGCAAAATCTCGCCGCAGGGGTTACAGCCGTTGAAGTTCTCCCGGCGCTTTTTGCCGGCTTCCTCGTTGATCCAGCCGGGCTCGCCGGAGTAGCGCATCTGCTGGAGGTGCCAGTGGAGCTTCTCCCGGGTGGGCTTCTTCTGATAGTAGATGGAGTTGTTGCTCATCTGCCGGTGGGCGATGGACTTGTCGATCTCCCAGCGGCCGGCCACGTTGCGGTAGAGCTGGCTCTTGGCCTGGATGCACGTCTCGTCGTCGGCGTCGATGAGGCCGATTTCCGAGGTGCGCCGCACGCCGCCGGAAACCACGTTCTCGCCGATGATGTTGGCGATGTCCAGTAGGTCAATGGGCTTGAGGGAAGTCCAGGTCTCCTGGCTCCGCTGGCCGGCGGCCAGGATCACCTTGTGGATCTTATCCAGCATGGCCATCATGGAGCCGAAGCCGCTGGCCGTGCCGCCAAAGTTCTTCAGGCGCTCGCCCTTGGGACGGATGGAGTCGTAGACCACGATGAGATTCTTGAGGGAGGCATACTCCCGGTTGGTCAGCAGGTCAAAGTAGTGCTGCAGCGCCTGCGCCCAGCCCTCCTTGGAGTCGCCGATGGCCATGGTGGCCGTGTCCCGGGTGAAGGTGAGGTCGGTATACTCCAGGCGGTCGGCGGGCTTCTTGGCATCGTAGGACTTGTGGAGGATCTCCAGGTCGGTGCGCACCGGCGGGAGCTTGTCCGCGTCGCTCTGGAGCACCCGCACGCCCACGCCGCTGCCCACCATCAGGAGGTAGAAGAGGTCGTGGTAGGCCGAGAAGTCGTCGATCACCGTGAAGGCGCAGTTGTAGTTTGCCATGGGGTACTGCTCGGCCACCGGCGTGCCGCCCACCCAGAGGGTGCGGCCGGACAGGAACTGGCGCAGATGATAGATGTTATCATAGAGCTTCTCCGCCTCCTCCCGGGAGGTGGGCGCCAGGGAGCAGTTATACTCCACGGCACGGCGCACTGTCTCCCACCAGAACTCCCGCCGCCCCAGCTTTGGCAGGAACCGGGAATACGTGCGCGTATAGACAAAGGCGCCCAGCTGCCCCATGGGGTTGGGGGCGTGCTTATAGGGGCTTAAAAACTCGCGGCTCAAAAGTCCCTCCTGCCAGGTGCCGCTGGTGCGCTCCTTCTCCTTCTCCATGCGGTAGAGGATGTAGGCCTTGGCGGTCTGGTAGTGCATCTGCTCGAAGAGGGTGTCCTCCACGGTGTCCTGAATCTTTTCAATATCGATGATGGCCTTGCCCATCTTGGAGAGCTTGTCGGTGACGGCCTGGGTCATGGCGTCGATGGCGGCCTCGTCCTGCTCGCCGGCCGCCGCCGACGCCAGGGAGATGGCACGGTGGATAAATCCCGCGTCAAAGGGTACCACCTTGCCGCTGCGCTTTCTTACGTTCATAGTCTTCCTCCTACTGGTTCGTTCTAGTCGCATACCATATATAGTATACCAAAAATAAAAAAAGTCAATATCTTGACATTTTGGAATCATCTGTTCTTTTTTCCTCCCGGCAGGGGCGCACATTCCGCGCCCGGCCTTCATAGGATGTCGGGAAGCCGCCTCCTGGCTTCTCGTTGATCCTTGGAAGGAGGGACTTTTTGTTGGTTCAATTCGACCATGTACAAAAGCGCTATCAGTCCCCCAATGGAGAGATTTCCGCCCTGGAGGACGTCACCTTTTCGGTGATGGAGGGCGATTTTGTGAGTATCGTCGGCCCCTCGGGCTGCGGCAAGTCCACCCTCTTGTCCATTGCCGTGGGCTTGGAGCAGCCCTCGGGCGGGCAGGTATATCTGGACGGTCTGCCCGCCGCCCAGGCCGTTTCCCGCATGGGCTACATGCCCCAGCGCGATGAGCTCTTCCCCTGGCGCACCATCTGGGCAAACGTGACCTTGGGTCTCGAGATCCGGGGTCAAAAGGACGAAGCGCACCTACAGCGGGTGGAAGCGCTTCTCGAGCGCTACGGCCTTCTGGCCTTTCGGAGCAAGCTCCCCGGCCAGCTCTCCGGCGGCATGCGCCAGCGCTGCGCCCTGATCCGCACGCTGGCCACAGACCCGGGACTGCTGCTCCTCGACGAGCCCTTCTCCGCGCTGGACTACCAGACGCGCCTCTCCGTCTCCCACGACATCCACGCCATGATCCGCCAGGAGGGCAAGACCGCCATCCTGGTCACCCACGACATCTCCGAGAGCATCAGCATGTCCGACCATGTGGTGGTGCTCTCCGCCCGCCCCGGCCGGGTGAAGTCCATCCACGACCTCACACCGCTGCGGGGTCTTTCGCCCATGGAGCGGCGGGAGCATCCCCTGTTCTCCAAGTACTTTAACGCCATTTGGAAGGAGTTGGAGCTCAGTGCCTGAACGACTCTCCTCCGAGCGACTTACGTATCTGCGCCGCAGGAGCCGGGAAGCCAGGCTTGTCCATATCACCCAGGTGCTCTTGCTGCTCGGTGCCTTTGCCCTGTGGGAGCTCGCCGCCAGAATGGATTGGATCGATTCCTTCCTCCTGAGCAGCCCCAGCCGGATGTGGGAAACCCTGGTGGGGCTCTACCAGAGCGGCGACCTATGGCTGCACCTGGGCACCTCCTGCCTGGAGACTGCCGTGGGCTTCCTCCTGGGCACCGCCGCCGGGACGGTCATCGCCATTTTATTGTGGCTCTCTCCCCGGCTCTACCGCATCATCGACCCCTACCTGGTGGTGCTCAGCGCCCTGCCCAAGACGGCGCTGGGTCCTGTGTTCATTGTTTGGATCGGCGCGGGGCCTGAATCCATCATCGCCATGACCCTGGCCATCTCCCTGGTGGTCACCATTTTGGAGATGCACAACGGCTTCCTGGCCACCGACCCCGGAAAGCTCCGCCTCATCGAGACCATGGGTGCCAGCCGCCGGCAGGTGCTCTTCAAGCTGGTGCTGCCGGCCAACTTCGCCACCTTTATCAACGCCCTGAAGGTCAACGTGGGACTTTCCTGGGTGGGCGTCATCATGGGCGAGTTCCTGGTGTCCCGGGCGGGGCTTGGGTATCTCATTGTGTATGGATCGCAGGTGTTCCAGATGGATCTGGTCATGGCCTCGGTGCTGCTATTGGCAGTGGTGGCGGCGGGGATGTACCAGCTCATCCGGCTCCTGGAGCGGTCTTTAAAAAAGCGTTTGGAGGGTTCTCAATGAAAAAATGGATCGCCATACTCCTCGCCGCCGTGCTCCTGCTGCTTCCTGCCGGATGTCAGAGCCAGGAGACGGCGCTGACCACCATTCGATTGAGCGAGGTCACCCACTCGGTGTTCTACGCGCCCCAGTACGTGGCCATGAGCCAGGGCTTCTTCGCCGAGGAGGGGCTGGAGCTGGAGCTCTTAAACGGCGGCGGTGCCGACAAGGTGATGACCTCGGTGCTCACCGGCGAGGTGGAAATCGGCCTGGCCGGCCCCGAGGCCTGCATCTACGTGCTGCTGGAGGGGCGGGAGAACGCCCCCAAGATCTTTGCCCAGCTCACCCGGCGGGACGGCAATTTCCTCATGGGGCGCACCGACGAGGACTTCTCCTGGGAAAACCTCCGGGGCAAGACCATCATCGGCGGCCGCAAGGGCGGCGTGCCGGAGATGACGCTGGAATATGTGATGAAGCAAAACGGCATTGTCCCCCAGGTGGACGCCACCGTGGACACCACGGTGCAGTTTAACATGATGGCCGGCGCCTTCTCCGGCGGCAACGGCGACTATGTGACGCTCTTTGAGCCCACTGCCACGGAGATGGAGCTGGCCGGCCAGGGCTATATCCTCTGCTCCATCGGGGAAGAGAGCGGGGAGATCCCCTATACGGCCTACTTTGCCGCCGGGGACTATATGGAGAAGAATCCTGAGATCATCCAGAAGTTCACCAACGCCATCTATCAGGGGCAGCAGTGGGTAATGACCCACACCGACGCCGAGGTGGCCGAAGCCCTCGCCCCCTACTTCCCCGACACAGACCTCTCGGTGCTGGAGACCGTCTCGGCACGCTACCGCTCCATCGGCGCGTGGAACGAGACTCCTGCCATGGGAGAGGAAGGCCTCAACCGCCTCCAAGACGTGATGGAGGAGGCCGGAGAGCTCCAGGAGCGAGTGGAATTTCAGCAGCTGGTGGACAATTCCTACGCAGAAAAAGCCGTCAATTCCTGATCTCTTTCCCCATATTTCCCCACAATAGGATCCATTTCCCGGGCGCGCGGCCTCTGCCGCGCGCCTCCTTGGCGTCTCTTGGGCAAATCGCCCTATTTTTTCTTCATTCTTAATGGAAACTTAACACTTTCCCATATTTATTTTTAAGAGATTTTCCTGTACAATGGGGTCGAACAAAGGAAATCCGCAATGTTTTGCTGCTGGATGCAGTTCGGATGCAAATATTACGTATGATGACAGATAAGCATAAAAAACTCATCTCTGCCGCCGGGATTGCCCTGTTCCTGCTGCTGTCGTTGGCGATCTTCTGGTTTGTAGGAAAGCCCTTTTTGGCCTTTGTCTCCGAACCGGAGAAGTTCCGCCTGTGGGTGGACGGCCACGGCATCTGGGGACGGCTGGCCTTCCTGGGGATGATGCTCTTGCAGGTCTTTGTGGCCATCATCCCCGGTGAGCCCCTGGAAATCGCCGCCGGGTATGCCTTTGGCGCCGTGGAGGGCACCATGCTCTGCATCCTCGGCGCGGGAATTGGCAGCGCGCTGGTCTTTCTCTTCGTGCGGCGCTTCGGCGTCAAGGC
>DVGD01000175.1 GCA_018712905.1 Candidatus Avoscillospira stercoripullorum
CCTCCAGCGCCGCCCGCCGCCCGGTCTCGGGCGCCTGGGCAAAGGAGCGGCCAAGGAGCAGACTGTCCAGGTAGAGCCCCGTGCCGCCGCAGACGATGCACGCCTTGCCTCTATGCAAAATATCCTGCAAGATGGGATCGGCCATGGAAACATACCGCCCCACGGAGAAGGGCTCGTCCGGCTCTACCACGTCGATCATATGGTGGGGCACGCCCTGCATCTCCTCCGCCGTGGGCTTGGCGGTGCCGATGTCCATGCGGCGGTAGATCTGCATGGAATCGCAGGAGAGTACTTCGCCGTCAAGCGCCTTGGCCAGCGCCACGGCAAGGCGGGTCTTGCCCGAGGCGGTGGGGCCTGCCACCGCGAGAATGGGGGGTTGGATCATACTGCCTCCAAAATTACCGCTTGAATTGCTTTTCAATCTGTCCCTTGGTCAATCGAAGCACCACCGGACGGCCGTGGGGACAATAGCGAATGTCGTCCCGGGTCATGACCTCCCGGATGAGCGCGTCCCGCTCCTTGGGATCCGTGTGCCAGCCGCCCTTGATGGCGGCCTTGCAGGCGATGGTGTGGAGCAGCTCGTCCCGAAGGGACTTGGGATCCCGGGCGTGTCCTTCTGCAAGCTCCTGCGCCATGGCCTCCAGCACCGCCTCGGCCTCGTCCTCTGGAAGATCCGCCGGGATCTGCCGCAAAAGCACCGTGCCGTCGCCAAAGTCGTCCACCTCGTAGCCGTAGTCCCGGAGCAATTCCCGGTGCTCCAGCACCGTGGCCGCCTCCTCCCGGGAGAGATTGGCCGCGTGGGGCGAGAGCAGCACCTGAGAAAGCACCGGCTCCTGGGAGGCACGGAGCTTTTCAAAGAGAATCCGCTCGTGGGCGGCGTGTTTGTCCAAAAAGAGCACCGCGTCGCCCTGTTCCAGGATAAAATAGGTGTCGAGCACCTCGCCCACCACCCGGTAAGGCGCAGCGGCGGGCATGTCCAGCGCCGTCTGCGCCTCCTCCTGGGGTTCGGGAAGCTTCTCCTGCACCGGCTGCTTCTCCTGCACCGGCGGCGGCGTGGGGCGCTTTTCTTCCATCGGCGCCCGCTGCACCGGCGGCTGTCTTTTGGGCAGGTACACCGGTACGCTTCCCCTGCTCGGCGCAGGCGATGCCACCGGCTGGCGAAATTGCGGCTGGGAAAGGGCGCTTCGCACCTGGGGGCTCACCGGCGCGCTGGTGTGAAGCGCCTCCAGCGCCGAGCGCACCTCGCTGGGCTTCGGCTTTTCCGCCATGGGCTTGGCGAGCTTCATCTCCGGGCGCTGCTGCGCCCGCCCCAGGGCGGACATGACGCCATAGCGCACCAGGTCGAACACCGCCCGCTCGTTGGCAAACTTCACTTCCGTCTTGGCCGGGTGGACGTTCACATCCACCGCGGCGTTGGGCAGGGTGATGACCAGCACGCAGCTGGGATACCGCCCGGACATCATCTGATTGGCATAGGCCTCCTCCAGCGCCGCCGTCAACAACTTGGCGCGCACCGGGCGGCCATTGACGAAGAACTGCTGCATGCTGCGGTTTCCCCGGGTGGCGGTGGGCTTGGTGACAAAGCCGGAGAGCTTCAATCCCTCGAAGCTGCTCTCCACCGGGATCATGTCCACGGCCAGCTGGCGGCCGAAGACCTGGTAGACGGCGCCATAGAGGTCGCCGTTTCCGGCGGTTTTGAGCACCATCTCCCCGTCCTTGAGAAATCGGAAGGCCACGTCCGGGTGCGCCAGCGCCTGGCGCTGCACGGCGCCCGCCACCTGGGAGGCCTCCACGGTGTCGCGCTTCATGAATTTGAGCCTTGCAGGGGTATTGTAAAAGAGCTCCCGCACCACGATGGTGGTGCCCTCGGGGCAGCCGGCGGGGCTTCGCTCCACCACCTTCCCCGCCTCTAATCGGAGGCTCACGCCCTCGGCCTCGGCGGTCTTGGTGAGCAAGTCAATTTTGGACACCGAGGCGATGGCCGCCAGCGCTTCCCCCCGAAAGCCCAGGGTACCGATGGCCGCCAAGTCCTCCTTGGTGCGCAGCTTGCTGGTGGCGTGGCGCAAAAAGGCTGTCTCCACGTCCTCGGGGGCGATGCCGCAGCCGTTGTCGGTGACCCGGAGATAGGTCATGCCGCCGTTTTGAATTTCCACTGTGACCTGGGTCGCCCCGGCGTCCACGGCGTTTTCCATGAGCTCCTTGGCCGCCGAGGCGGGCCGCTCCACCACCTCGCCGGCGGCGATGAGGTCGGCCACATGGCGGTCAAGCTCCAAAATTTTCGGCATGGAATGCTCCTTTCCGCTATCTGAAAGACATCACGCCAAAGCTGATGGCGTTGATGGCCATGTGTAGCAAGATGGGCGCCCAGATGGTGTTGGACTTTTCATACGTCCAGCCCAGGGCGATTCCGGCGGGGAGATAGGGCAGCGCCGCCAAAAGCACGGACTTCCAGTCATAGAGCAGGAAATACTGCCAGACATGGATCATGGCAAAGAACAAAATGGTCACCACGTACGCGGCAATGCGGCTCTTGCGGCGGATGGAGCCGAAGAGGAGGCCGCGCACCAGGGTTTCCTCCACCATGGGCGCGAGGATCACCGAGCAGATCACCATGACCGCGTAGTTCTCCGAGGCCAGCGCCTGGACGGTATCGTCGTTGTAGGTCGCCACGGTGATGCGCAGCAGGTGCAGCGCCAGAGAGAGGACATAGTTTCCCGCGTAGTAGAGCACAAAGCCCAAAATCAGCGCCTGCACCAGCTCCCAAAACCGGGTGCCGCGGAGGCTTCGCAAAAGGAAGTTGTGGAAGATAATCCACACCACGATGGTGTTGATGACAAAATAGCAGATGTTGATTTGCAGCGTGGAGAGCCCCAGGTGAAAATACCCCGAGACAAACTCGATGAGCATCGCCAGGAGCACCACGTAAAAGGGCAGATAGCAGTAGCCCGCCACTGTTTCAGCGGTGGAGAGGCCGGGACCCAGGGAATAGGATTTGGTATTGGCCAAGGAAAAGCCTCCTTTAAAGGGCAGAAGATATCAGCGGATCATCTGGCGCAGCTCGTAGAGCACGTTCATGGCCTCGATGGGCGTGAGGGTCTCCACGGTGATTTTGGCCAGGCGGTCACGGATGGCCAAGGCGTCCAGGTCGAGGATGGACACCTGCTCGTCGGCCGCCTTGGGCGCGGCGGCAGTCTGGGGGATCTGTCCCTGCTCCAGCTCCTTTAAAATCTTGCGCGCCCGCTCCACCACCTTGGGCGGAAGGCCGGCCAGCTTGGCAACCTCCACGCCGTAGCTCTTGTCGGCGCCGCCGGGGACGATTTTCCGCAGGAAAATCATCTCGTCTCCCCGCTTTCTCACCGAGATATTGAAGTTCTTCACGCCCTCCAGCGTTTCCTCCAGCACGGTGAGCTCATGGTAGTGGGTGGCAAAGAGCGTCTTGGCGCCCAACGTCTTCCGGTCGGCCACAAACTCCAGCACCGCCCGGGCGATGGCCATGCCGTCGTAGGTGGAGGTGCCGCGGCCGATCTCGTCGAGAATGAGAAGGCTCCGAGGGGTGGCTCGGTTTAAGATCTCCGCCACCTCCTCCATCTCCACCATGAAGGTGGACTGGCCGGCGGCCAGATCGTCCGACGCGCCGATTCTCGTAAAGAGCCGATCCACCACGCCGATTCGGGCGGACTTGGCCGGGACGAAGGAGCCCATCTGCGCCAAGAGCACAATCAAGGCCACCTGGCGCATGTAGGTGGATTTACCGGCCATGTTTGGACCTGTGATGATGGCCACCTGGCAGTCGGGCGTGCCCAATTTCGTATCGTTGGGGACGAACATCTTCCCCCGCAGCACCTGCTCCACCACCGGGTGGCGGCCGCCCTCAATCTGGATCTCGTTGGAATAGTCCACCTCGGGGCGGCAGTAGTCGTTGTCCACCGCCAGGGCGGCGAAGCTGGAGAGCACGTCGGCCAGGGCGGCGGCGTTGGCCGCGGCCTGCACCGCAGCGCCGTGGTCAGCCAAATAGGTTCTGAGCTTTAAGAAGAGGTCATATTCCAGCGTCACCACCCGATCCTTGGCATTTAAGATGGTGTCCTCCAGCTCTTTAAGCTCGGGGGTGATGTAGCGCTCGCCGTTGGTGAGGGTTTGCTTGCGGATGTAGTCCGCCGGCACCAGAGAAACCTGTCCCTTGGCCACCTCGATGTAATAGCCGAAGACCCGGTTGTAGCCCACCCGGAGGTTTTTGATGCCGGTGCGCTCCTTCTCCCGCACCTCGATGGCGGTCATGGTGTCCTTGCCGCCGGACATGATGTCCCGCAAATGGTCAATTTCCTCGCTGTAGCCCGGGCGGATCATGCCGCCCTCGCGGATGGTGAAGGGCGGATCGTCCACGATGGCGCGGTCGATCTCGTCCTTGAGGGGCTGTAGATCCGGCAGGCTCTCCCGCACCTGGCGGAGGAGGGGGCTTTCAAAGGGCTGTAGCGCCGCGGCCAAGCCAGGCAGCGGCGATAAGCCGTTGGAGAGCTGGCGGAAGTCCCGGCAGGTGCACGTGCCCGTGGCGATTCGCGCCATGACCCGCTCCAAGTCCGTCACATCTTTTAATAGATGGATGAGCTCTTCCCTGGCCACGGTGTGATCTACCAGCTCGGCCACGGCGTCCTGGCGTTTTTTGATCTGTGCCGGGCTCATCAGGGGCTTTTCCAGCCAGCTGCGCAAAAGGCGGCCGCCCATGGCGGTCTTGGTCTTGTCCAGCACCCACAGAAGGCTTCCCCGCTTTTCCCCGGCGCGCATGGTCTCGGTGAGCTCCAAGTTCCGCCGGGCGGTGAGATCCAACTCGAGAAACCGGCTGGATTGGGAAAATTCCAGCGTCCGCACGTGGGGAAGCTCCGTCTTCTGATTTTTCTTTAAGGTGAGCAGCAGCGCGCCCGCCGCCTGCACCACCGGCCGCGCCTCCCCGAGACCCAATTCCTCCACATCCTGGCCGAACTGCTGCAGGAGGAGCGCCGCGGCCTGGTCGTAGTCAAAGAGGGACGGCTCGCCGTTTTCCACGCAGCAGGGGATTCGGGTGCGCAGCGCCTCGCAGAGAATCTCGTCGTCCGTGGCACGGCCGCCGAGCAAGAGCTCCGAGGGCTGGTAGCAGCCCAGCTCATCCACCGCCCGGTCGGCGTTTTCCGCCACCATGGCGTGGAAGGCGCCGGTGGAAATGTCGCAGAAGCACAGGCCAAAGGCGCCGGCCTCCCCGTAGGCGCAGGCGAAATAGTTATTCTTCCGCTCGTCGAGCATGGAGCTCTCGGTGACGGTGCCGGGGGTGACCACCCGGATGATGTCCCGCTTCACCAGTCCCTTGGCCAGGGCTGGATCTTCCATCTGCTCGCAGATGGCCACCTTGTAGCCCTTGGCCACCAGCCGGGCGATGTAGCTCTCGGCGGAGTGGAAGGGCACGCCGCACATGGGCGTCTGATCCTCCTTGTCCTTGCCGCGATCCCGGGTGGTGAGGGTGAGATCCAGCTCCTTGGAGGCGAGCTTGGCGTCCTCGGCGAACATCTCATAGAAGTCGCCCAGGCGGAAGAACAACAGACAGCCGGGGTTGCGCTCCTTCATTTCCATATATTGCCGCATCATCGGCGTGAGTTCTGCCATGGTGACCTCCTGATTTCTAGGTTTGGATCGACCCCTACGCCTCAATGGCGCGGCCTTCCAGGCTCCAGGTCGTGTGACCGGTGATTTCCACATCCATAAATTGGCCGATCCACTTTGGATCTCCGGCAAAGCGCACCAGGCGGCCGCCCTCGGTGCGTCCGGTGAGGACGCCGTCCTCCTCCCCGTCCACCAGGATCTTGACGGTTTT
>DVGD01000176.1 GCA_018712905.1 Candidatus Avoscillospira stercoripullorum
TCGCGGCGCAGGCGGTCAGCAGGAGCAGCGCAAGGATCATTGGAATGATTCGCTTCATATGGTTCCCTCCCTCATGGCATTACCATGGTTTTCGGCTAGGTGCTGCGCTCCGCCACATAGACACTGGCGCGGGACTGGATGTTGGCGGCGGTTTCCTCGGCTGTGTGCGCCCCGGCCAGGTAGTAGTCCAGCTCATCCAGGACAATTTCCTGGAGCGCCGGATCGGTTCGAGCCACGTCCCTGGTCTCGCCAATGAGCGCCATCACGGTCTCGGCCTGTGCCGGGGTGAGGGCATTGACCTGGATTGTCTCGCCCTGCCTACCCTGGGCGTCGATGGGGCGATAGCTGGTTATGACCTCCGGCTGGAGCGTTCCATCAGCGTCCTCGGAATACCGAATCTCCATGGACGACTGGAAAAGCTGCTCCAGCTCCTCACGCAGCACGGGAAAATAGGTAGAATCCTCCAGCAGCCCGGTGAGAAACTGCCAGGCCTGCGCCTGCGCCGGACATGCTGCGGAGATGGCCATGGGCCGCACGCAGGCAAACCGCCCCGGCCCCTGATCGCCGGGATATCCCACAAAGGCCGTATCACCCACCGGCTCCAGCTGGTAAACCACCGCTTCAAAGGACTGCAGCGACACCGGAATCAGCAGCTGCTGCCGCACTGCCAGCAGCCCCTCCTGGGTGAGCCACGGCTCTTCCAGCTGCGCCGCCTCCTCGGGCAGGGACGCCACCAGGCGGAGAAGCGCCAGAAAGGCCGGACTCTCAAACCGGCAGCGCCCTGCCTCCCAGTCCACAAAGGCCTCCAGGCTCTCGCAGAGAAACGCCTTTCCCTCCAGGCGGGTATAGCTGCGCGGCAGCACGGTGGCGCCTGGCTCCAGCTGCGAGAGCGCCTGCTCCATCCCCTCTGCCGTCCAGGTAAACGCCGATACCGTCTCTTCCAAGCCGAAGAGGGTTTTCACGGAAAAGCCGCAGGGCAGCTCATAAAGTCCGCCGTCCAGTTCCAGCGCCTGCAAAAGTGGTTCAACAAAAGCATCCCGCGAAAATTCCGGGTCTTCCGCCATGCAGGAATTGAGATCCAGCAGGATTCCCTGGGCGGCATAGGTGCGAACCGGCAGGTTTTCCGTGCAAAAGAGATCCGGCACATCTCCGGCGAGGATCTCGGCGGCCAGCCGCGTCAATCCCGCTCCGCTGCCGCCGCTCAGGTCGTATTCCTGGTAGTCGGTCACTTCGATATAGCAGGCGGCATTGGTGCGGTTGAAGGCAAGGATCGGCTCAATCAGAGCAGAATCCAGGCCATAGCAGGCCAGCCGCAGGCAGATGCGCGCCTCCTGCCCCTGTTCCGCCGTGGGTCTGAGCAGGAGCAGCGACGGCTGCTTTTCTGAATACCGGCTCCCGCCGCCAAAGCAGGCCGCCAGAATGCCGCCGTCCTCCAGGCCGGCCACCTGGGTGACCTCCCGGGGATCGACGCCGCAGGAGAGAAAATCCACCACCTTCACCGTCTCTCCCTGGGCGTCGCCGTAGAGATCCCCACTGCGGGGAGAGAGATAGATGTAGGTCAAATCCGTCCCGCCGGGGGCGGCGCACAGATTGGCTCCATCTCCTGGCAGTACCGCCGGTTCCTGCCAGCGAAGGGTTTCGAGATCCAGCGCCGCAAACCAGCTCTGCTGCATCTCCTCTCCGGGACGCGGCGAAAGGTACCGAACGCCCAGGGCGTCAGCGCAGCGGCAGAGGCTGCCGCCCGCCTGCTCCACGGGAAGCGTCTGGACTTCGGTGCCGTCCGGCAGCAGGACTGAGATGGTCGAATCCCACTGGACATACAGCCGCCCGTCTTCTCCCGGAACAAATGCCTCCACCGAGGCATAGGGCAGCGGGAGCGCTCGTTCCACCTGTCCCTCCAGGGAAATTTGCAGCAGTTCATAGGACTGCTGGCTGGTGGAATAGGAAAATACATGGCGGAGCGCCCAGAGCGTGCCGTCCGCTCCAGCCTGGAGGAATCGGAGTCCCGCACTGCTGTCGGAGTCTTCCGCCAGGTCAGGGAAAGCGAAGGCCGGCAGCGCTTGTACCTCCAGGGTTGTGAGATCCAGCCGGAAGAGGCCGGGCTGCGTTTCGATCCTGGACACCGGCTCCCCGGTCTCCCAGTCGGCAACCGTTGTCTCCCCCACCTTGACAGGCGCAAGAAAGTAGACCCACTGCCCCACAGCGCAAAGATCGGTGATTTGGCCATAGCAGTCCTCCACCGCCACCTCCGTGGGCTGATAGCGCACAGAACCCATTTCTCCGTCCCTTTGGGGCGCATTGACCGTGGCCGTCTCCGTGGAAGAGGTCGGTTGGCTCTCCCTGTGCGCTTGGTCACACGCTGTAAGCAGCACAAGCGCTGCGATGATGATGCCAAATAATTTCTTCATACACTCAGCTCTCCCATGTCGTCCTGCCATCGCGATTCGAGGATGCCATTTCCACCCAATCACGCGAAATCCGCTTTTATTCTTTAGACAACCGCTTCTAGCAAATTGAAACAGCAGAGAATGGTTGATCCCCGAAAAAATGTAGGTGAAAAGTTTTACCGATTTTTTGATTATCTTGGCACCACTTCGCAAATGTCGGAATTGCTTGGAATATCAAGTATTTCCGACATTTTGCGTTTCGGAAGATACCCCGCATATCATGGCATATCGGAGCCTCATTTGGCGGTCAAAAGTAGTAAAAGCGTAGTAGAAAACCGGCCTTACTACTAAGCCGCCAGCTTGTCCATCGCCGCCTTCGCAGAGGCGTAATCCGCATGAGCGTAATAGTTCAGCGTCATGGTGATGTTGGAATGGCCCATGATGTATTGCAGGTCTTTGGGGTTCATTCCAGCCTGGGCAAGCCGAGTGCAGAAAGTGTGCCGCATGGTATGGGGCGTGATGTTCGGCAGGGCCTCA
>DVGD01000020.1 GCA_018712905.1 Candidatus Avoscillospira stercoripullorum
ACCAGTCCGCCCTTGTCATAGGGCAGGTGGATGGTCACCCGCTTGGCTCCGGTGTCCAGCCGCTCCCCGATAGCGGCCAGCAGACGGTCGATCCCCTCCCCGGTCTTGGCAGAGATGGACACGATGTTCTCCCCGTGGGGCCGGATCTCCCCGGTCCACAGGTCGCACTTGTTAAATATCTCCAGGCGGGGGGTCTTTTCCGCCCCCAGCTCCAGAATCAGCTGGTCCACCACCGCCGCCTGCTCCCGCCACTCCGGGTTGGAGGCGTCGATCACATGGAGGAGCAGGTCGGCGTACTGTAGCTCTTCAAGCGTCGCCTGGAAGGCCTCCACCAGGTGGTGGGGGAGCTTGGCAATAAAGCCCACGGTGTCGGAGAGGAGCACGGTCAGGGTGTCGGAGACCTCCAGCTGGCGGGTGGTGGTGTCCAGGGTGTCAAAGAGGCGGTTGTTGGCGGGGATTCCCGCGCCGGTGAGCTGATTTAAGAGGGTGGACTTGCCCGCGTTGGTGTAGCCCACGATGGCCACCACCGGGATGTCGTTCTTGATGCGCCGCTCCCGCTGTACCGCCCGCACCTGGCGCACCTCCTTTAAGTCCGCCTGGAGCCGGGCAATGCGGCTTCGGATGTGCCGCCGGTCGGTTTCCAGCTTCGTCTCGCCGGGGCCTCTCGTGCCGATGCCGCCGCCCAGGCGGGACATACTCTTTCCCATGCCGGAGAGCTTGGGCAAAAGGTACTGGTACTGCGCCAGCTCCACCTGGAGCCGGCCTTCCTTGGTCTTGGCGCGCTGGGCAAAGATATCGAGAATCAGGGCGCTGCGATCGAGCACCGTGGCGTGGGTGAGATCCTCCAGGGTGCGGATCTGGGAGGGCGACAGGTCGTTGTCACAGATGAGCATGGTGGCCTCTGTGGTCTCGATGAGCTGGCGGATCTCCTCGGCCTTGCCCTCGCCAAAGAAGCTGTGGGGATCGGGGGCGGGGCGGTGCTGGAGCACCTTGGCCGTGCAGGTGCCGCCGGCGGTCTCCAAAAGCGCCTCCAGCTCGTCCAGGGTTTCATCGGTGGCCGTCTCCGCCCGGTCGAACACGTCCGCGTCCAGACCGGCCAGGACGGCCTTTTCCATCTTGGGTTTCTCGAATGCCTCCATAAATCCTCCAAATTTCGCAAGAATAGAAAAAAGCCCGCACCAAATCGGTGCGGGCGCAGGTGATTACTTCAGGCCGTATTTCTTGTTGAAACGATCCACACGTCCACCCGTGTCAACCAGCTTCTGCTTGCCGGTATAGAAAGGGTGACACTTGGAGCAGATTTCGACGCGAATGTCCTTCTTGGTGGAACCGGTCTCGATCACTTCGCCGCAGGCACAACGAATGGTGGTCTGCTGATAATTGGGATGGATGCCTTCCTTCATGCTGTTCACCTCTTTCATCATAGATCAAGGGGAAAACCCCTTTTTATCCTCAGAATCGCATGAGAGGAAGCACCGAACAAGTTTACGGCAGTTCTATTCATCATGCCATGGTATGATACCACAACTTCCGTCAATTTGCAAGGATTATTTTTTCAAAATACACAATATTTTGTGTACCGGCGCTGGGGGTTAGGAAGTGGAATCAGAATCCTGCGCCGCATCCTTGGGCGCGCGCTCAGTTTCCTTGCCATATCGAATGGCAAAGCGGATTACGGAGCAGGCCGGCTTGATGAGCAGGCATATGGGAAAGAGCCAAATCAATCCGTTGAGATAAGCCGCAGAATAGCTTTTCATGCAATCGATGACCCATAGGATTTCCGCGGTGGCGAAGCAAAGATAGATGCAATTTGTCAAGGAGTTAACATTTGTATTCATCTTCAGTCATTACCTTTAATATCGATATTTTACGTCAAGCGCCGGATTCTCGATGATGACATTTGTGCTTATCCTAGTTAAGCCCGTTGGTACGCCGTACTGATACTGGGCAAATTCGATTTCCTGAACCGTTACATTCGCATAACAAGCAAGCCTCGATTGACGATTCGGATCCGCTGAGATATACATTGCGACACCAACTTCATGTGTGTATTCAATCCTACAATATCAATATAATTGAATAATACCAAAAATAGTCAAAATATCAAGATGAATTGAATTATAAATTTACTGTGTAATATTATGCAAACTGAACAATCTGATTGGTGATGAAATTGGCAAACGCTAAGCCCCCGCGGCGATTGCCGTGGGGGCTGCTGTCACCATATATTCGTATTCTTCCCACACTTCTATGAAAAAACCTCAAAAGGAGATATTAGAAAGAATAGCTGGGATGCGCTCTACCTTCAATTCTTGAGATCAGATGAGATATCATGCCTTCGATTTTGCGCAGATGGATGAATGCGTATCTGGAGATTTTTGATCGGGACGGCGAGGATTTGTCTTCTGCCATCGGAAATTCATCGTCATGGCGTCGGGATCAGTCGCAGACACGAGAAAAAATGCCTTGGATTACGCTTGAAAGATCTGCCGCAATGGCACTGGAAAGAGACGCTCCCGGAATACACTGAAGGAACCACGATCCATTGCGGCAGAAGAGGAGAAAGGAGTTTCAACTTACCTGCCGGGGAAAACACGTTCAACGCGAAGTCTTCACGATGACAACTGACACACTCGAACAAAACAGGAAACTTACAATTGCTGTAGATCCGATTGTATTGAAAAGCGGTACGATTGTAACTCAAGAAGAGGAAGAACGCTATTTTCAGAGAATGGATCCGGTTATTCGGTCTGGAACAGCTCGGAACGAGCCATATCTGATTGGTCAGGCCGGAGATCCTTACCAAGGAAAGTATGCTAGCGGATTACGCACCCGAATTCGTAGTAGATGTCTGGCCTGGGGTCAAATCAGTACATGGGACTCATTCCTTTCAAAGTAGTGCGGTTCATCGGCTAAACAGTACATTGGAATCAGTCCTTTCTATCAAAATTCGGATTTGTTATTCCCAAGTTTCTATGGATCTTTGGGATGGTTTTACTATACCTGATTTTTTCCCCGGTGTAAATTCGCAGATTACACGAAAACTGGAGCGAATCTTTTACTTTCCATCCGAAAAAACCTGTGCTATAATGTATGTGTTGGGCTGCCGGGATGGCAGCTCATTTTTTCTGCCCTGGCGGCATCGTTGACTTTTACGATTTACTTGATTATGATGATTAAGGGCAACACCGCACCATTGTGGCTGCGGCCTACAGCCAATCTTTTGCCCCATCCGTGCCGTTTGAAAAGAGGGAAATACATACAAGTATTCCCGCTCTTCTCAAACGTTCGGCTGAGACAAAATCTTTGGCTGAATGCCATTGCCAAATGATGCGATGCTGCCCTGAGATTGGAGGGATCCCCATGAAACTATTGCTGCGCCAGCGGATTTTTTCCTGGTTTGACAGCTTCGATATCTACGACGAAGAAGATCGCACGGTTTTCACCGTGGAGGGGCAGCTCAGCTGGGGGCACCGGCTGGAGATCTACGACCCCACCGGCGCCCACCTCGGCACGGTGAAGGAGCGCGTGCTGACGTTTCTTCCCCAATTCGAGCTCTACGCCGGGGAGCAGTACCTCGGCTGCATCCGCAAGGAATTCACCTTCTTCCGCCCGTCCTTCACCCTGGACTTCAATGGCTGGAGCGTGGACGGCAACTGGATGGAGTGGGACTACGAGATTCGCGACGGCGCCGGACAGAGTGTGGCGCAGATCTCCAAGGAGCTCCTCCATTGGAGCGACACTTATGTCATCGACGTGCGCCAGCCGGACTTGGCCTTGGCGGCGGTGATGATTGTGCTGGCCATTGATGCGGAAAAGTGCTCGAGAAACTAAGGCGGGAGAAGGAAGAACACTATGATAGCGGCGGTTATAAACGCGGCGGTGGTGATTTTGGGCGCGGTCATCGGCCTTTTATTGGGCGGAAAGATCCGCGAGGAGCTCATGGGCACCCTGGTAGCGGGGCTGGGGATCTCCGTGGTGGTCATCGGCATCACCAGCGCGGTGGAGACGAGCAATATTATCATTGTGATTGTGAGCATCGTACTGGGCACCGTGCTTGGGGAGCTTCTTCGAATCGAAGACCGGCTGGACGGCCTGGGCAACTGGATTAAGGGAAGGCTGGGAAAGCACGGCGGCGCTCACTTCACCGAGGGCTTCGTCACGGCGAGCCTCCTGTTCTGCGTGGGCTCCATGGCCATCATGGGCAGCTTTGACGCAGGCCTTCGCGGCGACTACCAGACGATTTTCGCCAAATCCGCCCTGGACGGCGTCATGGCCGTGACCTTTGCGGCCACCATGGGCTTGGGCGTGGCCTTCTCTTCGCTGCCGGTGCTGGTCTACCAGGGCGCGCTGACGCTCCTGGCCTCTCTGGTGGCGCCGTACCTCTCTGAGCCGGTGGTGATGGAGATGAGCGCCGTGGGCGGTATTTTGCTCATCGGTACGGGAATCAATATTTTAGGGCTCTCGCCCAAACGGATCAAGGCGGGCAATATGCTGCCCGCCATGGTGCTCCCGGTGGTCTGGTTCGGCGTGGTGGGGCATTTTTAGGCCAAAGAGCAATTCGCACAATTTTCCTTTCGGGAGAATTCGAAAAGTTTCTGCCATTCCCAGTTGCTTTTCCGACGTGTTTCCTGCATAATAGAAGATACCATATTCTGTTGAAAGGCGGAGAAAACATGGAGCTTTTGAAAAAGCGCATCATGGAAGAGGGGAAGATCCTTCCCGGCAACATTGTGAAGGTGGATGGCTTCCTCAACCATCGTGTGGATACGGAGCTGATGGAGCAAATCGCGGAGGAATTCAAAAAACGCTTTGATACCAGCAAGGTCACCTTGGTACTCACGGCGGAGGCCAGCGGCATTGCTCTGGCTACCATCTGTGCGCGGGCAATGGGCGTTCCCATGGTGTTTGCGAAGAAGGCCAAGAGCGATAACATCGAAGGCGGCCTCTATCAGAGCGATATTTTTTCCTATACATATAAAAAGAAGGTCACGCTGCTGGTCTCCAAGGACTGGATCAGCGCCGACGATAAGGTGCTCATCGTGGATGACTTCATGGCCAACGGCGAGGCCATGCGCGGCCTGTGCGACATCGTCAAGGAGGCCGGCGCGGAGCTGGTGGGCATTGGCATCGCCGTGGAGAAGGGCTTCCAGCACGGCGGCGACCGCATCCGGGAAGCGGGTATCAATATCCAGTCCCTGGCCATCATCGACAGCGCTGATGAGAACGGCTTCGTCTTCCGCGAGGATTGATGGCCATGGAAATGATTGTTGTTCTCGACTTTGGCGGGCAGTATAACCAGCTCATTGCCCGCCGGGTGCGGGAGTGCCATGTGTACTGCGAGATCAAGCCCTATACCACGCCCCTCGCCGAATTGATGAAGCTCCATCCCAAGGGATTCATCTTCACCGGTGGTCCCGGCAGCGTCTATGAGCCCGACTCTCCCCAGGTGGATCCCGCGATTTTCACCCTGGGTCTGCCCATCCTGGGTATCTGCTACGGCTGCCAGCTGATGGCGCAGAATCTGGGCGGCAGCGTGGTGCCCGCCCAGGACGATACCGCCCGGGAGTACGGAAAAACCCACACGTATTTTGACACCAACTGTAAGCTCTTCCATGGCCTTCCCGCCGAGGGCATCACCTGGATGAGCCATGGCGACTATATGGCCAAGGTGCCCGAGGGCTTTGCTCTGACGGCGCACACCGACCACTGCCCCAACGGCGCCATTGCC
Source organism: Candidatus Avoscillospira stercoripullorum (assembly GCA_018712905.1). GTDB lineage: Bacteria > Bacillota > Clostridia > Oscillospirales > Oscillospiraceae > Avoscillospira > Avoscillospira stercoripullorum. The sequence continues at coordinate 5,732 of DVGD01000020.1, forward strand.
GACGAGGCGCGGGGCTTCTACGGCGTGCAGTACCATCCCGAGGTGGGTCACACCGAGTACGGCACCGACATGATCCGCAACTTCCTCTATGAGGTCTGCGGCTGCACCGGCAGCTGGACCATGGGCAACTACATGCGTCAGGCCATTTCCGATCTGCGGGAAAAGATCGGCGACGGCAAAGTGCTTCTGGCGCTCTCCGGCGGCGTGGACAGCTCCGTGGCTGCGGCGCTTTTGGCCGAGGCTGTGGGCGAGCAGCTCACGTGCGTGTTTGTGGATCACGGCCTCATGCGCAAGAATGAGGGCGACGAGGTGGAGCAGGCCTTCGCCAAGTGGAAGTTCAAGTTCATCCGCGTCAACGCCGAGACCCGGTTTTTAATCAAGCTGGCCGGCGTTTCTGAGCCCGAGCGCAAGCGCAAGATCATCGGCGAGGAGTTCATCCGCGTCTTCGAGGAAGAGGCCAAGAAGATCGGCGCCGTGGACTTTTTGGCGCAGGGTACCATCTATCCCGATGTGGTGGAATCGGGCAGCGGCGAAGCGGCGGTCATCAAGAGCCACCACAATGTGGGCGGCCTGCCCGACTATGTGGACTTTAAGGAGATCGTGGAGCCCCTGCGGCAGCTCTTCAAGGACGAGGTGCGGGAGCTTGGCCGGGAGCTGGGGCTTCCCGAATACCTGGTCATGCGTCAGCCCTTCCCGGGACCTGGCCTGGCCATCCGCGTCATCGGCGATCTCACCAAGGAAAAGCTGGACATGCTCCGGGATGCCGACGCCATCTTCCGCGAGGAGATCGCGAACGCCGGTCTCGAGGGCGCCATGAACCAGTATTTTGCGGCGTTGACCAACATGCGCTCCGTGGGCGTCATGGGCGACGGCCGGACGTACGACTATGCCATTGCATTGAGAAGCGTCACCACCAGCGACTTCATGACCGCCGACTGGACGCGAATCCCCTATGAAGTCCTGGACAAGGTCTCCACGAGAATCGTCAACGAGGTCGCCCACGTCAACCGCGTCCTCTACGACATCACCAGTAAGCCCCCGGCGACCATAGAATACGAATAATCCCACCG
>DVGD01000177.1 GCA_018712905.1 Candidatus Avoscillospira stercoripullorum
AAGACCCCCTGCGCCGAGAAGGCCGACAAGTGCTATAACTGCAAGAGCCCCGACCGGATCTGCAACGCCCTGGTGGTACATTATAAATGTATGAAGGGCATGGAGATGGAAGTGGTGCTGGTCAACGAGGATCTGGGGTATTAAAAAAAGCCTCCCCTTGGTGCCCAAGGGGATCAGAACTTGGGGAAATTGCCAGCCGACAACCCCTCAGTCTCGCTGCGCGAGCTTTTTTCCCCTTCACAGGGGAGCCTTTGGCGCGCAAAAAAAGCCTCCCCTTGGTGCCCAAGGGGAGGTGGCACGAAGTGCCGGAGGGGATCAGAACTTGCGATGACCGCCAGCTGACAACCGATCAGAGCTCCCCTTCACAGGGGAGCTTTTTTTGCAGCACCGCCGCCGTTTCCACATGGGCGCAGCGGGGGAACATGTCGTAGGCGCGCACTTGTTTCAGTGCATAGCCCCGCTCTCCTAATCGCTTCACGTCCCTGGCCAATGTCGCCGGGTCGCAGGAGATGTAGACGATTTTCTCCGGCGCCATCTCCGCCATGGCTTCTGCCACCTGTTCGTCCACGCCCTTTCGCGGCGGATCCACCACGATGACGTCGGGCTTCTTTCCCTCCGCCGCCAGATCTTGGGCGGCCTTGGAGGCGTCGGCACAGCGGAAGGCGGCGTTTTGGATGCCGTTTCGCCTGGCGTTTTCCCAGGCGTCGGCCACCGCCGCCTCGATGATCTCCACGCCGATGACCTCCTTCACCCGTTTGGCCAGCACCAGGGAGATGGTGCCCGTGCCGCAGTAGAGATCCACCGCCCGCTCTTGCCCCGTGAGCTTCGCCATCTCCAGCGCCCCCGCATAGAGCTGCTCGGCCTGGTCGTGGTTCACCTGGTAGAAAGACCGCGGCGACAGGCGAAACTGGAGGCCGCAGAGGGTGTCCTCCAGGTACCCGGGGCCATAGAGGGTCACGAACTTATCCCCCAGCACGGCATTGCCGGGCTTTTTGTGGATGCTGAGCAGCACTGTCCCCAGGTTGTCCACATTCTTCAACAGGTTTTCAACAAGCGTCGATTCCTGTGGAATCCGGTCGCCGTTGACCACCAGGCAGACCATTACCTGCCCCGTGGCCGAGGCGGTGCGGACGTAAATATGGCGCACCAGCCCCTTGTGGGTCTTCTCGTCGTAGGCCGGGACGTGGAATTCTCGCATCCAGCGGACGATCACGTCCTTGGCACGGTCGGCGGCGCTGCCCTGGATGCGGCAGCGCCCCACGTCCACCACCTGGTGGCTCCGGGGGCGGAAAAAGCCCGCCACGGCCTTCCCCTGCTCCATGGCCACGGGGTACTGCGCCTTGTTGCGGTAGCCCGTCACGGCGGGGCTGGGGACGATGTCCACATGCTCCAAGTTCGCCCCGCCGATGCGGTTGAGGGCGTCCAGCACCCGCTGGGACTTGGCCGAGAGCTCCTCTTCATAGTCCATGTGCCAAAAGACGCAGCCGCCGCAGCGTGAGGCCGCAGGGCAGCCGGGCTTCACCCGGTGGGGGCTGGGCACCAAGACCTCCAGGAGATCTCCATAGGCGGCGGTGTGCCCCAGGTGGACGATCTTCGCCCGGACGGTTTCACCGCGGATGGCGCCTCTGACAAACACCGCCAGCCCCTCCACCCGGGCGACGCCCTGGCCTTCGCTGGTGTAGCCGGTGATGGTCAAGTCCAAGACCTCCCCCAGCCGCACGGGGTATTCCGATTGTTTCACGTGAAACATCACTCCATCAAAAGGTGTTCGCCGGTGGTCAGATCGAAGGCGTCGGTGCGGGTGGAGGTGGCATCCTCCCCCTCGGCGTAGTCGGCGGTGACGGTGTAGGTCACCCGCAGCTGGTTGTCCCGCACGCCGTCCAGGCTGTAGCTTCCCAGGACGCTGGCCACGCAGTGGCGCGCCTGGGCGGTCTCATAGACGGTCTCCCGGGCGTAGGCGTCCATCTCCGTGAGCAAAGCATTGTAGAAGTCGGTGACGGCCTGGGCGCCGTCGAAGCCCGAGAACACCGGCAGGACGTAGGAATAGCCCACGCTGTCCTCGATGCCCTCCTCCACGGTGTTGTCTGTGGCAGTGATCCCGGCGGGGACAGGCTCCAGGGGCGAAGCAGAATCGGTGGCGGGGACGACCTGGGTGGGGATTTCCTCAATTTCCTGGTCGTCGCCGGGTTCGGGGGCGGTGTCGGTCTGGGTGGTTTGGGTGTCGGTGACCGGCGGCGCCACCGGGTCGGCGGGCGCCTTTTGGCAGGCGGTGAGAAGCAGCACGGCAAGGGCTGCGAAAATGGCAATTCGTTTCATGGGGTTAACCTCCTTTCGGCCATTCTACCATAGATCCAAGGGATTGACAATGGTGGCGGCGTTGGAGATAATGGAGGAAAAGCACCAACGGCTGCCCTACAATTCCCACCGCACCCTGTAGGGGCGGATCTCCGAGCCGCCCGTCGGCCGCCAGGCCGCTGCGCGGACGGGTCGATGGGGACATCGACCCCTACAATTCCCACCGCACCCTGTAGGGGTCGATCTCCGATCGACCCTGAGGGGTTGTAAGCTGGCGGTTTCGGAAGTTCTGATCCCCTCCGTCAGGCCTGCGGCCTGCCACCTCCCCTTGGGCACCAAGGGGAGGCTTTTCCCAGGAAAGGAGCTATTCATGGACTATACCCACTGTACCCTCTGCCCGCGGCGGTGCGGCGTGGATCGCACCGCCGGGGAGCGCGGCTTTTGCGGCATGGGCGACACGCCGCGCATTGCCCGCGCCGCCGTGCACTACGGCGAGGAACCGGCCATCGCCGGGAGCTTCGGCGCCGGGGCGGTGTTCTTCTCCGGCTGCTCCCTGGGCTGCGTCTACTGCCAGAACGAGGAAGTGAGCCACGGCGGCCTTGGTAAGGACGTCTCCCCCCAGCGCCTCCGGGAGATCTTTTTAGAGCGCATCGACCAGGGCGTCCAGTGCATCGACCTGGTGACGCCCACCCACTTTCTCCCCTC
>DVGD01000178.1 GCA_018712905.1 Candidatus Avoscillospira stercoripullorum
CGCCGAGCGATGCGTGCAGCGCGTATTTATGGATAAGATGCTCTCCATGGACTTCGCCGTCATCGACCGGCAGGCCGTCTATGACCTCTACACCCAGATTCAGCAGAATGACACGTTTATGGGCTTCGGCCTCAGCTTTACGCTGCTCCTGTTGGAGCCCATGCTCACTGCCATTTTCCGAATCTTAGGCGGCATTGGCCTCTCCGTGAGCCTATTTTTGCAGCCGGTACCAGCGGGCAATGCCCTGGCCTTCCTCAACCATCCCCTGGCTGTGGCGGCGATGCTGGCACTGCTCCTCGCCCTCGCCGTGCTCTCCTCCCTCTCCGGCGCCAAGTCCACGGCCTACTGGGCAGAGCACGCTTCCGACGGCACCCTGGGAAACAGGATCTTCAGCTTTTTCTGCGGCATGACCGACGACCGCAGCCGCGCACTGGATATCAGGATTTACAACCAGCAGGAAAATGTGCTGTCGGTCAACCTCTCCATGCAGAATATCTTCGGTCCCGGCTCCTCCCTGGCCAACGTGGCCAAGGGCGTCATGGGCGGACTTCTCGCCCTCTCCCGGGGGCTGATGATGCTGATGACCGGCGTCATCTATCTCTTCGTCTGCCTCAAGGCCTGGGGCGGCGCCTTCGGCGTGGGCGAGGTGAGCCAATATGTGGGCGCCATCACCAACCTTTTCCTGGGAATTACGGGCATTTTCAGCTACTTGGGACAGCTCTACAACAACGCCTCGTTCCTCAGCACGGTCTATTCTCTGCTGGATCTTCCCAATGAGATGTACCAGGGTAGCCTCACCACGGAAAAGCGCAGCGACCGGAAGTATGAAATCGAGTTCCGGGACGTGTCCTTCCGCTACCCCGGAAGCGATGCCTGGGCACTTCGCCATGTGAACCTCAAATTCCAGGTGGGCAGCCGCCTGGCTGTGGTGGGAAGAAACGGCTCGGGCAAGACCACCTTTATCAAGCTTCTCTGCCGGCTCTATGACCCCACTGAGGGTGAAATCCGCCTCAATGGCATCGACATCCGCAAGTACCGCTACGAAGACTATTTATCGCTCTTCTCGGTGGTGTTCCAGGACTTCAAGCTCCTGGCGCTGCCTCTGGGCGAGAATGTGGCGGCGGCAGAACAGTATGAGAAAGACCTGGTCACCCAATGCCTCCAAAAGGCAGGCTTCGGGCAGCGGCTTTCAGAGCTTCCCCAGGGTCTTGCAACCTACCTCTATAAGGAGCTGAAAAAAGACGGCGTGGACGTCTCCGGCGGCGAGGGTCAGAAAATCGCCCTGGCGCGGGCACTTTACCGCGACGCCCCCTTTATCATCCTCGATGAACCCACGGCAGCCCTGGATCCCGTGGCCGAGGCGCAGGTCTATGAAAGCTTCAACGCCATTTTAGAGGACAAGACCGCGGTTTATATCTCCCATCGCCTCTCCTCGTGCAAATTCTGCGATGAGATCGCCGTATTTGACCAGGGCAAGATGGTGCAAAAGGGCACCCACGCCTCCCTGATGGCAGAAGAACAAGGGCTCTACCACGCCCTCTTCACCGCCCAGGCGCAGTATTATGTCACTTCTCAAAAAGAGTCCGAATGATAGTAACTCCCGCCGGTACTGCCCCGGCGGGAAGTTTATTTGCACTGTAACTAGAGACTGTGCTACAATGGGGAAAACACCGTTGGGAGGGACGCTTTGTGAAGGTGACGTATGCGGCATTTTTAAAACAGCAGATCGATCTCGCACCCCTTGGCGTTGCGCAGCGTACCGACGCCTACCCCTATTTCTGCACGCCCAGGGGCGCCAATATATTCGGCTGGGCAGGAGTGGACGGCATTCATTTCTGCTTCATCCGGGGCTTTGGGGAGATGGTATTTGCCGTCAGCCCCATGAACACGGCGCCGGATTTCGTCCATCCGCTTGCTCGCACCTTTGCCGACTTTCTGCGGCTATTGTTATCCTGCGGCGACAGTGCGCCCCTGGAGCAGGCCTGGCAGTGGGACAACGCACAATTTTCCGCCTTTCTCGCGGAAAACCCGCCAGGGGATGCGCAAAAGGCAGTGATGGCGCAGATCGCCATGCAGACTGGCCTGATGCCCATGGAGCAACCGTGGCAGTACCTAAGAGATGTACAAGCCGCCTTCGACTACTCCAAAATAAAATACACCGAGGACTACTACGACCCGGACATGAATCCCGACGCGCCGCAAAAAGAGCCTGAATGGAAGGTCACCTTTGACGGCGGCTTCTTCCATCACCGCCGCGGCAGCCGCGCCGGAATGGAGCTGCCAATCCGCAAGACTTATTTCTGGGCAGAGCGGACTTGGTACATCCCCGCGGTATATGTCTGCGGGAAGGGGCTGGTAGTGGACTTCTGCATGCGGGCAGATCCATCTGCTCTTCTGGCCTTTCAGAAAAAATGGAATTTGCACATCGAAAGCGAAGCGCATCGTTCCTTCACGCGGGAGGAGCGGATGGAAATGGAAGCCGAAAACCCCTTGCAATTTTCCTTCCGCCCCACCTTGCATCTCAATGGAAAGGATCTTCGCATGAAGCGCGGCTGCGGCACCTCCTATAACCCCTGCGTGCCGGAGGGGTATGTTTTTGAGTGCGAAGGCGCGCGGGTGGTGAAGCACAATCAGCTCGATCCCAGCTATGGCTGGATGATCTGGCGCTTCAGCTTCCTCTATGTGACCAAACGCAGGCCGGACATTCGCACCCTCTCCCTGACCCTTTCCCAGGAGGCTGTGGCGCGTCCCGGCAAGCACTTCCAGGTGAGTAGCCCAGGAGACACGGTGGATTTTTCCCATGGCGGCAGAGAATACCGCCTGACCGTCCAGGAATACGAGCCCCAGGTGATGGACTGGAGCAAAATGCCTATGAAAAACGCCGTCTATCCCAGCCACTACGTGGCCATGACCTACACACTCTCGCCCGAATTGCCCGACGGTGTGCTTCAAATCTCCGACTGCGCAGAAAGCGACCAGCCGAGAAGAGAGCCGCCCGCTCCGGGGCAGCCGGTCGCCACCTCGGATACGGCGGTCATCGGCATCATCGGCGGTGCGGACGGCCCCACCTCGATTATTACAGGGCAAACGGCACCTGGCAAGCTCCACGCCGCCTGCTCGTCGCTCCATTTCGCGCCTGCGGAAGCTGTGGAGTGGCGGCTGATCTTCCGCGAGACGGAATTTCCTGACACTGAAATAGTTTTATTATAGCAGCGTGTCGAAAAAGTCTTTTCGCCACGCTGTGCGGATTTTGAAACTTTCAAAAAAGTTTCAAAATCCTGTTTGATTGAACGCGCGGTGGGCTTTTTGCCCCCCGCACACACCCCCCGCTGCTCTGTCG
>DVGD01000021.1 GCA_018712905.1 Candidatus Avoscillospira stercoripullorum
GGTATACTCTCCTCAGGAGGCGATGGGATGACCGTGTATGTGGATCTGCTCTTTGGGCTCAACACCTTCCTCAACTACCTGCTCCTCCGGGGCGCGGCGGCCATGGGCGGCGTGGGCAAGCGCACCGGACGGCTTGTGGGCGCGGCGGCGGTGGGCGGACTGTATGCCGTTTTGACCCTTCTGCCGGGACTTGCCGTCCTGGCCAAACTGCCCGGGCAGGCTGCCGCAGCGGCGGCCATGGTGGTGCTGGCCTTCGGCTGGCGCAAGAGCAGCGTGAAGCAGGGGCTCTACTTTCTGGCGCTGAGCTTCGCCCTCAGCGGCGTGGTGCTTCTGGCGGTGCAGCTTTTGGAGCCGGATTTAAAGCTCCTGGGCGGAAGAGCCTATTACGCCGTCTCCACCCCGGCGCTCCTTCTGCTGGCGGCGCTGAGCTACGGCCTGGCGGCACTGGTGCTCCAGGGCGTGGGCAGGCACACCGGCGGCGACCTCACAGATCTCACCCTCACTTTGGGGGAGCGGACGGTGACCCTCCGGGCGCTTCGGGACACGGGCAACACCCTCCGCGACCCCCTCACCGGCGAGGGCGTGGTGGTGGCCGGGCGCGACGCCCTTGGGGCGCTGCTCCCCGGCTCGAAGGTGACCGAGGGAGAGCTCCGGGATCCTGCCGCGCTGCTGCCGCGGCTGGCAAGGCAGTTTCCCGGCGTTCGGCTGCGCCTGGTGCCCTTCCACGCCGTGGGCGTGGAGGCGGGGCTTTTGCTGGCGCTCCGGTGCTGGGCGGGGAAGCGGCCGGTGCTGGTGGCCTTCAGTCCCACGGCCGTGGGCGGCCAGGGACCTTATAACGCATTGTTGGGAGGACAAGAAGCATGAATGGTACTTTGCTGCAACGAATTTTGATGACCTTGGGGCTGTGGCGGCCGGCGCCGGTATTCTACATCGGCGGCAGCGACGTCCTGCCTCCGCCCCTCAAGGCTGAGGAGGAGGCGCAGTGCATCGCCGCCCTCATGGAGGGCGATCCGGCGGCCAAGCAGACCCTCATCGAGCACAATCTCCGGCTGGTGGTGTACATCGCCCGGCGGTTTGAGAACACCGGCGTGGGCATCGAGGATCTCATCTCCATCGGCACCATCGGCCTCATCAAGGCCGTGAACACCTTCAAGGCGGACAAGAAGATCAAGCTGGCCACCTACTCCTCCCGCTGCATCGAAAATGAGATCCTCATGCACATCCGCAAGATCTCCGGCCAGCGGGCGGAGCTAAGCCTCGACGAGCCCATCAACACCGACTACGACGGCAACGAGCTGCTGCTCTCGGACATTTTGGGCACCGACGGCGACACAGTCATGCGCCCCATGGAGGACGACGTGGATCACCAGCTTTTAAGGGAGGCATTGGCGCGGCTTCCCGACCGGGAGAGAACCATCATGGTGCTGCGCTACGGCCTGGAGGGGACGCAGGAGAAGACCCAGAAGGAGGTGGCCGAGCTCATGGGCATCTCCCAGTCGTATATCTCCCGGCTGGAAAAGCGCATTACCGCCCGCCTCCGCCGGGAGATCACCCGGCAGATCCATGTGTAAAACAGGCGAAAATATATCGATAAAATTGTTGCGAAAGTCCCGGGAATCTGCTATACTAGGCTCCAGAACAACTGGGAGGTGGCGTTCAAATGGCAGGCAAGGAGATTTCGCGTTCGACGGTGAAGCGGTTGCCTACGTATCTCACCTACCTCAAGAGCCTGCCCAGGGATCCCACGGCGCACATTTCCGCCACGGCCATGGCCGCCGCCCTGGGCATGGGCGAGGTACAGGTGCGCAAGGATCTGGCGCTGGTCAGCGACGGCGGACGGCCGAAGATCGGCTATCTGCGGGAGGGACTCATCCGGGATCTGGAGAATTTCCTGGGCTACGGCAACACCAACGACGCCGTTTTGGTGGGCGCGGGCAAGCTGGGGCAGGCGCTTCTGGGCTACTCGGGCTTTGCCGAGTACGGCCTCAACATTGTGGCCGCCTTCGATTCAGACCCCGACCGCCTGGGCACCGACAAGTCGGGCAAGCCCATCATGCCCCTTTCTCAGCTGGAGGAATTCTGCCGCAGCAGCCACATCCGAATCGGCATCATCACCGTGCCGGCCGAGCACGCCCAGGCCGTGTGCGATCAGCTCATTACCAACGGAATCGAGGCTATCTGGAACTTCGCGCCCAAGCATCTGGACGTGCCGGAGCACATTCTGGTACAGTCGGAGAACATGGCAGCCTCCCTGGCGCTCCTGAGTAAGCACTTGTCCGAGCGCATGGAGGAAGACGCCGCCCGCCGCGGCGAACGATAGGCGCACCTTTCCCCCTTGCATTTTCGGGGGAAATGCGATATAATTACTACCAGCGTGCCGGTGTGATGGAATTGGTAGACGTAGTGGACTCAAAATCTTGTCCGTCCATTCACGTCCGGCTTGCTGGAACCCTTGATATTACAGCGTTTCCCGAAACGCAAGAAGCATTTGATTTTAATATCCCTCCCGCATATCCCTCCAAATTCTGAGTTGTGCGGGATACGAGGGAAGTTAAAATATAAATGCCGGTGTGATGGAATTGGTAGACGTACCGCACTCAAAATGCGGCGGAAATTTTCCGTGCCGGTTCGAGTCCGGCCACCGGCACCAGCTCTGCCCTGAACTCTCTGAGTTTAGGGCTTTTTTTGTTTCCCTATACCCCAGTGTTTTCTGGGTAGGCAGCCAGGATTGCGTTGGCTGAGGATACTTTACTGCTATAATCCAAGTGGGTGTAGATATTGGATGTGGTGCCAATATCACTGTGTCCCAACCACTCCTGGATCTCTTTCAGACTGACCCCGTTGGCGTAGAGAAGGCTGGCACAGCTGTGCCCTTACGGTATAATTACGACAAACCGGAAAAGCCCCGTAGAATCAAGGGTTTTGAGGTTTTCAGTCTGGTTTTTTCATCCTTTTCCAAACCGAAAAATCATACTGAAATAAGTCGAATTATAGGGGGTGTTTCATTAACGACAAATGAATAGCAGAAAGGAACTCAAAGCCTTTTGACTTCAAGCACAGTAGAATATTGGATTTAGGCGAAGCCGTCACTTGTTTCGAGTGGCGGCTTTTGTCATTTCCAGGACTGCTGTGCAGGCACATGACAACACCAATCAGAAATGAGGTGAAGTCATTGAACACGCAAATTATCGCCATCGCCAACCAGAAAGGCGGCGTTGGCAAGACAACCACCTGCGCGAACCTGGGGATTGGGCTGGCGCAGGCCGGGAAGAAAGTGCTGCTGATCGACGGGGACCCGCAAGGCAGCCTGACCATCAGCCTGGGCCACCCCCAGCCGGACAAGCTGCCCTTTACCCTGTCCGACGCGATGGGCCGTATCCTGATGGACGAGCCGCTGCG
>DVGD01000022.1 GCA_018712905.1 Candidatus Avoscillospira stercoripullorum
TGCATTTTTTCCCGCAGCCGGGCGATGTGGCTCATGACAGTGTTGTTGGAATCCATATATTTCTCCCCCCATACAGCCTCAAAGAGCGTCTCGCTGGAGACTACCTGCCCCCGGTGAGAACATAGATACCACAAGATGGAGAATTCCAGCGGCGTCAGGGTCAGGGGCTCTCCGTAGAGGGTGCACTTGTGGGTGGTCAGGGAGATCTGCAAGCCCCGGATGTCGCAGCTCTCTTCCGGCGGCTCGGCGGCGTGGTTGTTGTAGCGGGTGAAGCGGCGCAGCTGGGTCTTGACCCGCGCCACCAGCTCCAAGGGATTGAAGGGCTTTGTGATATAGTCGTCGGCGCCCAGGGTGAGACCGGTGATTTTGTCCATGTCCTCCACCCGCGCCGTCAGCATGATGATGGGAAAGAGATAGGTCTCCCGGATCTTCTGGCAGAGGGAAAAGCCGTCCAGATCCGGCAGCATCACGTCGAGAATGGCCAGATCAATGGGCGTTTGCTCTAGAATGTCCAATGCGGCGGAAGCGGTCAGCGCCTTGTGCACGGTAAAGCCCTCGTTGGTTAAGTATACCTCCACCAAGCCGGCAATGGCAGCCTCATCGTCCACCACCAAGATTTCTGTCGCCATGGCGTACCTCCTTTCTCGTAGCTTTCATCATACCACATAAGGGCAAAAATGCCAAGACGCATGGGTCTACGATGCGTAGGTTGTGCAAACAGTGCTTCATTGTTATAATCTCCCCAGAACTTATAACAAGGAGATCGAGCCATGAACCGATATGTAACCGGCAGTATCATCAAAAAGCTGCGGGAGAAAAAGAAGCTGACCCAGGCGGAGCTGTCGGAGCAAATTGATGTCAGCAGCAAGGCCGTGTCCAAGTGGGAGACGGGAAAGGGACTGCCGGATCTTACGCTGCTGGCGCCGCTGTCCAAGGCGCTGGGCGTGTCCATCCTGGAGCTGATGGCGGGGGACACGGTTATTAATCAAAATAAATCCGCCAATCTGCTCCGCCCCAAGCTCTATGTCTGTCCCATCTGCGGCAATGTCATCCATGCCATGGGGGAGGCTGTCATCAGCTGCTGTGGCGTGGTGCTTCCGGTATTGGAGGCAGAGGAGATCGACGAGGCACACGAAATCCTGATGGAAGCGGTGGAGGATGAGCAGTATCTCACCCTGCGCCACCCCATGACAAAGGAGCACCATATTTCCTTTTTGGCCTATGTGACCTCGGACAGATTTCAGCTGGTAAAGCTCTATCCTGAGGGAAGCGCCGCCTGCCGCTTCCGGTTTCAAGGCGTCGGGTACCTCTATTGCTACTGCAACCGCCACGGCCTCATGATGCAAAAAGTCCGCTGATTGTAGGGGACAAATCTCCGCTGCTATCTCAGACTGTGCTTGCCGCAAACAGCGCTCGTGCCGTCTCCTGAATTTGGGGGATGGGAAGCGCGGACAGAGCATCCCTGCCGAACTTCGCCTCAAACGCTTCTATGATTTGTCCCGACGCGGCGCTGTGGGCGTTGGCTTTGTTGGAACCATCGGCCTCCTTGGCAAACTGGGGCAGCAGATTCCGCGCGGTTGAATAGATGAGCTCCACCAGTTTTGCCCGATACTCCAGCACTGTGGGGGAGAGCGCCGGATTGCGGGCAAGATCCATGGCGTGTTGCGCCTCGTGCTTTAAAAAGCTGACGGTGAAGGCCTCTGAGGCAAAATCGTAGGAGGACGCCACGCAGTTGAGAATGCCGTCCTTGCCCGCCCAGCCGCCGGTGCCCACCTGCCCCAGGGAGAGATAGTCCAGCCAGCTTCTGGATAGGAAGTCGGAGAGCAGGTTCACCCGGTAAGGCTGCGTGCCCTCCGGAAGCTCCACTTGATAGGTTTCCTGTTTGGTGGTCTTCCAGATGTAGGGACCATAATAGCCCGAGGTTTTGCCGCCGAGGTAGTGAAAGCCCTTGGCTTCAAAGGCCTCTTGCACGGGTGTCTCCCAAGCTTCCCCAAAGGGATCCGCACCATGGGGCAGAAGCTGGGCAAAACGCTGCTGCATCTGCCTGCTCGCCGCTTCCTCTGGGTGTTCCAGGTAGAAGACGTCGCGGTAATACTGCTGAAAAACCTGCAAGAGCTGGTTCAAAAAGCCGTCCACAGGGTAGATACGATATTGTGCCCTTTCAAAGATGCTTTGGTATTGCTGAAGGTCTGCTTCCTGCTCCGGAAATTGCGCCAGATAGTCCAGCGCTGGGCGCAGCGCACCCTTGATCAACAATCCATGGAATAAATCCGCGTCAAAGGAAGCCATGTGCGTCAACTCCTCTTTGTGCCTTTTCCCAAGTATAGCATAGGCTGCCTCCGGGATCCATGCTGAAATTTTCTGCATTGTAGACCAAGACCCAAAAACCCGTACCGAAAGGCCAGAACGGCACTTTGGTACGGGTTCGATTTTTTGCTGCGCAAAAACGCAGCGAAATGGGAGGAAATGATGATGTATTCAACAAGAATTTACGCAAATATTATGGAAGTATTCACATAAATCCTGCCAAATCCTAGGATTTACAGTAAATTATTTGGAATAGTAAAATATTATGACAAAACGACGCGTCTGTGGTAAAATCAATTTGCGCAAATTAAATCAAACTCAGACTTTGGTAAAGTACATGCTAATGCCCTGGCCGCCGCCGATGCACATGCTGATCATGGCGTCCTTCTTGTCCGTGCGCTTGAGCTCGTAGAAGACCTTGGTCGCCAGAATGCAGCCTGTGGCGCCGATGGGGTGGCCGATGGAGATGCCGCCGCCGTAGATATTGACCTTTTCTGGATCGAGTCCTAAGTCGCGGCGCACGGCGAAGCTCTGGCTGGCGAAGGCTTCGTTGATCTCAAACATGTCGATGTCGGGCAGGGAAAGCCCCAGCTGCTTGGCAAGCTTCTCGCTGGAGAGCTTGGGCGCGTAGCCCATGATGTCGGCGGAGAGACCGGCCACGGCATAGCCACCGATGGAGAGCACCGGCGTGACGCCCAGCTCCTCGGCCTTTTCCCGGGACATGACCACCACGGCAGAGGCGGCGTCGTTGAGGCTGGAGGAGTTGCCGGCGGTGACAGTGCCGGTACCGTCGAAGAGGAAGCAGGGCTTGAGCCGCGCCAGCTTTTCCATGGTGAGGCCTTCCCGGGGGCCTTCATCGGTGTCAAAGATGGTGACGTTGCCCTTGCGATCCTTGAGCTCCACCGGGAGAATTTCCTCCTTGAATTTTCCGGCGTGGATGGCCTCCACGGCGCGGCGATGGCTCTCCAGGGCAAACTCGTCCTGCTCCTGGCGGGAGACATGGAACTGCTTGGCCACGTTTTCGGCGGTGATGCCGTTGTGGCTTTGGGTCAGGGGCCAGGTGAGGATGTCGATGACGCCGTCCTCGAAGCTCTTGTGTCCCATGCGGGCGCCCCAACGGGCGTCGCGGACATAGTAGGGAAGCTGAGAGATGCTCTCGGCACCGGCGGCCACCACCACATCGGCGAAGCCGGTCTGAATCTCCATGACGGCATCGGCGATGGCCTGTAGGCCGGAGCCGCACTGACGGTTGACGGAGTAGGCGGTGGTGGTTTCGGGGAGCCCGGCTTTGAGGCTGATGGCGCGGGCGACGAAGCCATTCTCGGCCACTTCACCCACCTGACCGACGATCACTTCATCCACGGCTTCCCCGGGAATGTTGGCGCGGCGCACAGCCTCCTTGACCACCATGGCGCCCAGATCAATGGCGGGGATGCCCTTGAGGCTGCCGCCGAAGGAGCCCACAGGAGTACGGACGGCACTGACAATGACGCATTCCTTGAATTTCATAGTAACCTCTCCTCTATGCAAAGTATTGACCCAAGCGTTAGACGATCATGCCGCCGCCGACGTTGATGACCTCGGAGGTGATGTAGGCGGCCTCATCGGAGGCCAGGAAGGCCACCAGGTTGCCCACGTCCGAAGGCTTACCGGCGTAGCCCATGGGAATGCGCGCCATCATGCTGTCCCAGGCAGCGCCGCCGTTGACTTCCTTGAGCTTGAGGGTCATGTCGGTTTCGATGAAACCGGGGCAGATGGCGTTGCAGGTGATGCCCTTCTTGGCATTTTCCCTAGCAGCCGTCTTGGTGAGACCGACGACGCCGGCTTTGGAGGCGGCATAGTTGGCCTGGCCGATGTTGCCCAGCCAGGAGCCGGAGGAGATGTTGATGATGCGGCCATAGTTCTTGCCGCGCATATACTTGATGGCCTCCTGGGTGCCGTAGAAGGTGCCGTTGAGGTTGATGTCGATGACCAGATCCCAATTTTCCTTGCTCATCTTGTGAAGCATGCCGTCGCGGTTGATGCCGGCATTGTTGACCATGATGTCCAGGGTGCCATAGGTATCCACAGCGAACTTCACCAGAGCTACGACTTCCTCTTGCTTGGTCATATTGACCGTGAAGGAGCAGGCAGTGCCGCCGGCGGCCTGAATTTCAGCCACGGCCTGGTCGGCAGGCAGAATATCGGCGATTACCACCTTGGCGCCTTCCTCCGCGAGCTTTTTGGCGATGCCCTTGCCCAGACCACGGCTGGCACCGGTGACGATTGCTACTTTGTTCTCAAGACGCATAACAATAACCTCCTAATAGAATGTGGTAGACTCCTTAACGCAAATTACGCAAATAAAATTTTTGCAGTTACGCAAATTTGCGTCACTTGACGCACAGGTCTTTGGTGTTATTCCCATTATAATACGGTTGAATTTGAAATTAAATGGACAATATCGACAAAAAAATAATTTATTTGTAGACAATTTGTCGGATGACAAAATGAGAAAATTTGTGTAAGATATAGAAAACGAGATGCAAACACGCAATTATTTGCGCAAATAATCAACGCGTTTTTGCGCTCCGTTTTCTCGATGGCTTACACAGAGGAAGAAAACGAACCATCTCAGAAAGGAGCGCACCATGAAACAAAACAAGATTTCCATCACCGAGCTGGCCAATACCTTTGGCGTTTCCCCCTCTACCGTGTCCCGCGCCGTCAACGATCTGCCGGGCGTGAGCGAGGAGCTTCGGGCAAAGATCAAGGAGTACGCCAGAAAAACAGGCTACCATTCCCGCCTCACCGGAAGAGGGAAGGCGCCTGAAACCACCAATGTGGTGGCGGTTATCATTGGCGACGTCCGCAACGTGTTCTACAGTGAGCTGGTGTTCAGCATTCAGCGTGTGCTGCGGGAGCACGGTTACCTCCTGGCAGTCTATTACAGCGAATACAACGAGAAGCAGGAAATTCAATACATTCGCCTGGCCGGCAGCTCCAATGTGGCCGGCATTATCCAGGTGACGGTGGCCTCGGAGGCCATCAGCCAGGAGCTGAGCCAGGTGGCGGTGCCCATCGTCATGGTCAACCGGATGATCAACACCTTCGACACCGATGTGGTGCTGCTGGACAACTACGAAGCAGGCTACATTGCCACGGCGCGGCTCATTGAGCTGGGACATTCGGAGATTGGCTTCCTCCGCGGACAGACCCAGTCCTCGGCCTCCATTCAGCGCTTTGAGGGCTACCTCCAGGCCATGAAAAATTACCACCTGCCGGTGGAGGACAAGTTCGTGCTCCAGGGCGACCTGACCATGAAGACGGCCTATGAGCAAGGCAAGAATCTGATGGCCACGGTGGATCACCTGCCAACAGCCATGGTTGCCTCCAATGATATTTCCGCCTACGGCCTGATGACTGCCCTGCAGGAGTACGGCGTGAAAATACCCACCAACCTTTCGTTGGTGAGCTTTGACAACCTGCAGATGTCCGACATGCGGGGCATATCCCTCTCGTCGGTGGATCCGCAGGTACATTACATGGGAAGCACAGCAGCGAACCTGATGCTCCGGCGCATCCAGGATCCCACCCGGGAGACGGAGCGGGTGATCGTGAAGCCCAAGCTCATTGAGCGTCACTCGCTGCTTGCCTATAAAGACACAACGCAATTTCGAAAGCTTCGATAGATCCCAATCGCCGAAGGGACGTCTGGGAAGGGGGTGCTAGTTTTGTATTCGGTGAAATCATTCAGCCTTGAGGGCAAGAAGGCCGTCATCACCGGCGGGACAAGGGGACTTTGCTACGACATTGCCAAGGCCTACCACGAGCTGGGCGCCACGCTGGTGCTGCTCAGCCGCGGAGACGGCACAGCGGCCGCCGCGGCACTTTCCACGCCAGAGGCACCGGCATACTGGATTGGCTGCGACGTGGGCGACCCGGCGCAGGCAAGCCGGGCAGCGGAGGAGAGCCTGGCGTTGCTGGGCGGTGAGATCGACATTCTGGTCAATGGCGCGGGCATTCAGTACCGCGCACCGGCGCTGGAATTTCCCTTTGACCGCTGGCAGGCGGTGCTGGACGTCAACTTGACGGGCACCTTCCTGATGTGCCAGGCCTTTGGCCGCGTGATGTGCCGGCAGGGGCGTGGACGGATCATCAACATCGCGTCCATGTGCTCGTTTTTCGGCAGCGTGAACATTCCGGCCTACTCCGCCAGCAAGGGCGGCGTGGCGCAGCTCACCAAGGCACTCTCCAACGAGTGGGCGTCCAAGGGCGTGAATGTCAACGCCATTGCGCCGGGCTATATGGAGACGGAGCTCACCAAGGATCTCCGGGAGAAGAACCCGACGCTTTATGAGGAGATTTCCGCCCGCATTCCCAAGGGGCGGTGGGGAAGACCGGAGGATCTCATGGGTCTTGCGGTGTTCCTGGCCGGCGACGCATCGGAATATGTATCCGGCGCCGTCATCCCGCTGGACGGCGGATATCTCGGAAAATAGCACCCAAATGAAACAGGCAGGGAGGAAAAGAAATGAGCCTAAACACAGTCTTGCAGGCCATTGCAAACGGCATCATGGTCGGCGGCATCTACGCGCTCATCGGCATGTCGCTCACCATTATCTTCGGCGTAATGAAAATCATCAACTTCTGTCAGGGCGAGCTTTTGATGCTGGGTATGTATTGCACCTACACGCTCAATTCCGTCTTAGGCATCGAGCCGCTCCTGGCCATCCCTCTGGTGGCGGTCATCATGTTCCTCTTCGGCGTGCTGATCCAGTCCACTCTGATTACCCGCTCAGTACGAGCCAATGAGAACGACTCCAACGTCCTCTTCTTGACGGCTGGTCTCGGCATTCTCTTCAGCAGCAGCATGCAGATGATCTTCGGCACAAACTACCGCTCGGTGGATAACTACTTCTCCAACAAGACCATCGAGCTGGCCGGCGCCCTCTTCAGCGTCAACAAGGTCATCAGCTTCCTCATCCTCATTGTGCTGACCATCCTGCTCTTCTTGTTCCTCCAGAAAACCACCATCGGCAAGCAGATTCGCGCCACCTCCCAGAATAGAACCGGCGCCAGTGTCTGCGGCATCAAGGCAAAGGTTGTCTATGCCTGCACCTACGGCCTGGGCGCTGCCATCGCCGGCGTCGCGGGTGCCTGCCTGATGACTTATTACTATGTATTCCCCAACGTGGGCACCACCTATGGCACCCGCTCCTTCATCGTCGTCACCATCGGCACCCTGGGCAACATCATCGGCGGCCTCTTCGGCGGCCTGGTGCTGGGCTGCCTGGAAACCGTGGGCGCGCTGATTGTGGGCTCGGCCTACAAAGAGACGCTGGTCTACATCTGCTTCGTCCTGATCCTGGTGGTGAAGCAGAGAATTCAAGCCAAGAGGAGGGCGTGATCCATGGATATTCGTGCATTTGTAAAGAAAAAGCCCGGCCTTCTCATCGGCCTTGGCGTGCTGATCGTGGCGGCTCTGCTGCCCCAGTTCTTCAATAAGACGTATATCCAGTCCATTCTGGTGATGACCGTTTACATCGCCGGCTGCTCCCTGGCCTGGAGCGTACTGGGTGGTATGGTAGGCCAGATTTCCCTGGGTCACGGCGCGTTTGCCGCCATCGGCGCCTACATCGGCACCATCTTTGTGGCGGATCTCAACCTCTCGCCCTGGCTTGCCATGATTGTGGCCTTCTTCGTGGTAGGCACTCTGATGGCGCTTTTGATGACTCCCTGCTTCGGCCTCAAGGGCACCTACTTCTCCCTGATGACCATCGCTTTCGGCGAGGCCTTCCGCAACATCTTCACCAACTGGGAGTATGTGGGCGCCGGCCAGGGCAAGATGCTCCCCATCGTCCGCAGCGGCGAGGAGTCCCTCTGGATGCTGGCCTTCCGCTCCAAGACTGGATACTTCTATGTTGGCCTCTTCCTGGTAGTGGTGTTCTACCTGGTGGTCAAGTACATCGACCGCTCCAAGCTGGGCTATGCCCTCAAGACCATTCGCGAGGATGAGGGCACTGCAGAAGCCATCGGCATCAAGCCCATCAAGTTCCGCATTCTCGCCACCTTTATCAGCACCGGCATGGTGGCCGTCATGGGCGTGTTCTATGCCACCTATGTCCGCTACATCAGCCCCGAGCTGATGCTCCAGAGTAAGTCTTTGGAATTTGTGCTTCCTGCCGTCATCGGCGGCATCAGCACCGTGGAGGGCTGTGTCCTGGGCGCCGCGATCATTGTGCCGCTGTCCCAGTTTCTGAACTCCCAGCTGGGCAGCCAGCTGCCCGGCTCCAACCTGGTGATCTATTCGCTGATCCTCATTGTCGTGGTGCTCTTCCGCCCCTCCGGCATTCTGGGCTGGTGGCAGGAGCGGCAGCAGAAGCGCAAGATTGCCAGCGAGCGTGTCAATCTCAACGAGCCTGCCTTGGCGGGAAAGGAGTGAGGACGATGGCGGATAAAAACATTCTGGAAATCCAGGGTCTGAGCAAGTCCTTCAAGGGACTCAAGGCCGTCAACGACGTGTCCTTCACCGTCCGCGAGGGCTCCATCACCGGTATGATCGGTTCCAACGGCGCCGGTAAGACCACCACCTTTAATATGATCAGCGGCGTCCTGGTGCCCACGGCGGGCAAGATCACCTACAAGGGGCAGGACATCACCGGCAAGCCCTCCTACTGCTATACCGGCATGGGCATTGCCCGTACCTTCCAGATCATGAAGCCCCTGCGGCACATGTCTGTGCTGGACAACGTCATCTCCGGCGCCATGTATGGCCGCAAGCAGTTCAAGACTCCCAAGGCTGCCAAGGAGTACGCCGAGGAGATCCTGCAATTCACTGGTCTCTACGAGCGGCGCAACTGGCTCCCCGGCGACATGGGAACGCCCTTTAAAAAGCGCCTGGAGGTGGCACGGGCACTGGCCACCGATCCGGATCTGCTGCTTCTCGACGAGGTCATGGCCGGCCTCAACACCACCGAGACCGACGATGCCATCCAGCTCTTCCGCAGCATCAACGAGCGCGGCACCACCATTTTGCTCATCGAGCACGTGATGCACGCGGTCACCAACCTCTGTGAAAAGGTTGTGACCATGCACCACGGCGAAAAGGTAGCGGAGGGTACGCCCACGGAAGTCATGAACGATCCCTATGTCATCGAAATCTACTTAGGCAAGGAGGAGAGCTGATGGCTGAGCAGCATTTTTTGGAAGTCACCGACCTGGAAGTGAAGTACGGCGACATCCAGGTGATTTGGAAGGAGAGCTTCTACGTCAAGCGCGGTGAGATCATCGCCATTGTCGGCTCCAACGGCATGGGCAAGAGCACCACGGTGGCGGCGTGCAGCGGCCTGATCTCCCCCTGCGGCGGCAGCATCAAGATAAACGGCAAGGAGATGGCCGGCCAGAACACCAGAAGCTACATCGACGAGGGCGTGATTCTGGTGCCCGAAGGGCGGCAGCTGTTCCCGGAGATGACGGTGCTGGAAAACCTGGAGATGGGCTGCTGTAGCAAGGAGGCCAAGATCCGCAAGAAGCAGACGCTGGAGCGGGTATACTCCTGGTTCCCCATTCTCCGCGAGCGCTCCAAGCAGCTGGCGGGCTCCCTCTCCGGCGGCGAGCAGCAGATGGTGGCCTTCTCCCGCGGCATGATGCAGCTGCCAAAGCTCCTCATCATGGATGAGCCTTCGTTGGGTCTTGCGCCAAACATCGTGGACAACATCTTCGTCATTTCCAAGAAGATCACCCAGGAGACAGGTCTTGCCATCATCCTGGTGGAGCAAGACGTCAGAAAGGCCTTGAAGCTAGCCGACCGCGGCTACGTCATTGAAAACGGCAGAATCACCATTGAGGGTACAGCGGAGAATCTGCTGAACGATCCTGAAGTCAAGAAAGCATACTTAGGTTTCTGATGTTTGCAGCAAGCAGCTGTAGATATAACGTAATGAAAAGGAGAGTCAGTATGAAAAAGTTTCTCGCATTGTTCTTAGTCCTTGTGCTGGTCCTGTCCATGGCCGCATGCGCAGGCAATAACGACACAGCCGACACTTCCACCGACGACAGCTCCACCACCACCGAAGGCGACAAGACCATTACCATTGGCGGCCTGTATCCTCTCACTGGCTCTGCCGCCAA
>DVGD01000179.1 GCA_018712905.1 Candidatus Avoscillospira stercoripullorum
CGTCCAGCTTTTGGCGCACCCGCGCCATGCACACCTGGATGTTGTGCAGCCCTTGGTTGATGGGAGCGCGCCAGACCTGGTCGGAGAGCTGGGCATAGGAGAACACCTGACCGGGGTGCTGGGCTAGGAAGGCCAGAAGGTCAAACTCCAGCGCGGTGAAGGACGCCTGCATTGCGCCGAACCGCACCTCCCGCAGCCCCAGGTCAATTTCCAGCTCGCCGAAGCGCAGCACCTCCTGGCGGGAGATGTGCTGCCGCCCTTCGATGCGCAGCCGGAGCCGCAGCTCCAGCTCCACCAGGGAGTAGGGCTTGGCCAGGTAGTCGTCGCCGCCGGCCAGCAGGCCGCGGATGCGATCGTCAGGCTTGGCATAGGCCGAGAGGAAGAGCACCGGCACGCCGCTGGTCTCCCGCAGCCGCTGGCACACCGTCACGCCGTCCAGCCCGGGCATGTCCACGTCGAGAATCACGGCGTCCAGCGCTGCGCTCTGGGCGATGGTCAGGGCGCTCCCGCCGTCCCGGGCACAGAAGACCTGGTAATTTTGCTGCTTGAGATAGGCCGCGTTGACTTCTAAAATATGGGGATCGTCGTCTACCAACAGAATCTGATACATGGGTCTCCACCTTTCTTCCTCCTATCATATCATAGATTCCGCCGGGATAATCTCACAAATCCGTCACAGATGTCCCAAACACATGAAAAAAACCCGTGCCGCGCCGGGAAACAGCGCGGCGCGGGGCAATTTAGCGCCAAGGGAAGGTAATCATGCCGTAGAGATAGATGAAAATAATCAAAAGGGGCAGCACATATTGGCAGAAGGGCTTGAGCCAGCTGCGGAATTTCGGCCCCTTGCCGGAATTGGCCTCGGAGAGGAAATTGTCCCAGCCCCAGCCCCAGCGGTTGCAGCAGAAGAGCACCATGCACAGAGAGCCCAGGGGCAGGAGGTTGTAGGACACCAGGAAGTCCCACAGATCCAGCCAGGCGCTGCCGGCGGCGAAGGGCACAAAGCCGGAAAAGACGCTGTAGCCCAAGGCGGTGGTCAAAGAGAGCAGGAAGATCACCACGCCGCAGACGACGCTGCCCTTGGGGCGGCTCCAGCCGGTCATCTCCCGCACGCAGGCGAGGATATTCTCAAACACGGCGAACACCGTGGACATGGCGGCAAACACCATAAAGAGGAAGAACATGGCGCCCCACCAGCGGCCGCCCTCCATATTGTTGAACACGGCGGCCATGGTGTCAAAGAGCAAAGACGGCCCGGAGCCCACCTCCAGATTGTAGGTGAAGCAGGCGGGGAAGAGGATGAGGCCGGCGGTGATGGCCACAAAGCTGTCCAGGGCGATGATGTGGATGGACTCGCCCATGAGGGTGTGCTCCTTGCCGATATAGCTGCCGAAGATGGCCATGGAGCCGATGCCAAGGCTCAGGGTGAAGAAGGCCTGATTCATGGCGGCTACCACGGTGGAGCCGGTGATCTTGGTGAGATCCGGCATCAGGTAGAAGGTGAGACCCTCGGCGGCACCGGAGAGGGTGACGCTGCGCACGGCCAGCACTACCATCAAAAGGAGCAGCGCCACCATCATATACTTGGTCACGCGCTCCAGACCACCCTGGAGGTTGAAGCTCAGCACGAAGAAGCCCACAAACACCACAATGGCCATATAGAGCACATTGACGCCGGGGTCTGAAATCATGGACACAAAGCCCAGGGAGGCGGTGTGTCCGGCCAGGAACTGGACAAAGTAATAGAGGAGCCAGCCGGCCACCACGGTGTAAAAGGCCATGAGGCACACATTGCCAAAGAGGGCAAAGTAGCCGTGGATATGCCATTTCTGGCCGGGCTTTTCCAGCTTATAGTACATGCGCGCGGGACTTGCCTGGGCGGCACGCCCCACGGACAGCTCCATCACCATCACGGGAAGTCCCATGACCAGCAGGCACAGAATATAGATCAACACAAACCCGCCGCCGCCGTTCTGCCCGGTCATCCATGGGAATTTCCACACATTGCCGCAGCCGATGGCACAGCCAGCACTGAGCAGGATAAATCCCAGACGGCTGCCCAGTTGTTCACGTTGTTTCAAGTTGTCTCCCTCTTTTCACTTTATTCTTTTGAACTTTGCGCAGGTAAAGCTGATTATACCATTGAACTGCAAAAAAGTCAAAGGAAGGGAAGGATGATTTGATTGTTTGCAATTTTTTCTCCAATATGCTCAGAAGCTGTGGTATCATGGAGAAAAGACAAAAGGAGGAAAGCCAATGGTGCGGGAAATCTGCAGGGACGAAGCGGTGCTTTCCACGAAATCCCAGCCGGCTACGGCGGCGGATCTTGCGGTGGCGGCGGATCTTTTGGAGACGCTGCGCTATCACAAAGACGGCTGCGTGGGCATGGCAGCCAATATGATCGGCATTTGCAAGCGAATCATCGCCTTTGAGGGCGAGGACGGCTACCAGGTGATGTTCAACCCGGTGATTCTCAAAAAATCCGAGCCTTATGAGACCCAGGAGGGCTGCCTCTCCATCTCCGGCGTGCGCCCGGTCAAGCGCTTTGGAACCATCAAGGTTTGCTGGCAAAATGAGCGCTTTCAGGAGCGGCGCAAGACCTTTACAGGCTTTACCGCCCAGATCATCCAGCACGAAATCGACCACTGCGAGGGGATTCTCATATGAAGAAGTGCAAGATCACCGTCATGCGCATCAGCCGCTATGAAGATCTCATGGCGCAGTATGAAAACCCCATCGACCATGCCTGCGGCATGGCGGTGGGGCAGATTTTCGTGGCCAACGGCTGGGAGAAGCCCGCGGGCTTTTGCGAGAGCGCCTGGGATACGCTCTCGCCCTTTGTGCTGGCGCTGAGCCATGGGGGGAAAAATTTTTACGATGGCTGGATGAAAAATCCCAAGTCGGCCATGCTCTCATGTAACGACGG
>DVGD01000180.1 GCA_018712905.1 Candidatus Avoscillospira stercoripullorum
AAGTATGATGTGCGCAACGGCGCCTTCGGCATCGTCATGAATGTCAACACCGGCGAGGTGCTGGGCATGGCCACATTGGGAAGCTACGATCCCAACAATCACCAGGAGATCTACGACGAGGAGCTCCGGGAGGAGCTGGAGCGGCAGTACCAGCTGGCCATCAGCCTGGACGAGGACAGCCAGGCCTATACCGACGCCATGGCTGCCTACAACGCTGCCATGGCCACGGCGCGATTGCGTCAGTGGCGCAACCGCTGCGTCGCCGACGGCTACGAGCCCGGCTCCACCTTCAAGCCCATCACCCTGGCCACAGGTCTGGAGACCGGCGCCATCACCCTCAACGATACCTATGAGTGCACCGGCTCTTATAAATTCGAAGGCCGCGACCAGATCGTCAACTGCTGGAAGGCCGCCGGCCACGGCACCCAGACCACCATGGAGGCGCTGGGCAATTCCTGCAACATCGCCTTCTCCAACATGGGCCTGAAAATCGGCGCGCAGACCTTCTACGAATACTTTGAGGCCTTCGGTTTTCGGGAAAAGACCGGCATCGACCTCCCCGGCGAGGCCGAGGGCATCTTCTTCCCCTACGAGCAGTTTACCCAGGCCGGCAACAACGCCAACCTGATCTCCTCCTCCTGGGGCCAGACCTTTAAGATCACGCCGATTCAGCTGGTGCGGGCCACGGCCGCCCTGGTCAACGGCGGCTACCTCCTGGAGCCCCATGTGGTCAAGGAGGTGCTGGATTCCGACGGGAACGTGGTTTCCCGCACTGAGACGAAGGTCATCCGCCAGGTCATCAGCCAGGAGACCTCGGATATCATGTGCCAGATGTATGAGTACGTCGTCTCCGGCGGTACCGCCAGCGGCGCCTCGGTGCCCGGTTACCGCGTGGGCGGCAAGACCGGCACCGGGGAAAAGATCGACGTCTATGACGAGAACGGCGTCCAGGTCGATGATAAGATGGTCTCCTTTATCGGTATCGCGCCCATGGAGGACCCCAAATACGTGGTCCTGGTGGTGCTGGACACCCCCAGCGAGGCCACGGGCCTCTATATCTCCGGCGGCATTATGGCTGCGCCCACGGGGGGCGCCATTCTCGGCGACATTCTGCCGTATCTCGGCGTGGAGCCCAACTACACCGACGAAGAGCTGGAGCTGGTCACGGTGTCCGTGCCCAATGTGGTCGATATGACCGAGGCCGAGGCTGCCGCCGCCCTCCAGGAAAAGAGCTTTACCTACCGCACCGTGGGCTCCGGCACCACCGTCGTGGATCAGGTACCGGCAGCCGGCGCCAAGATCCCCGGCAAGTCCGAGGTGGTGCTCTACTTCGGCGAGGAAGCGCCCGATGAGACCGTGGAGGTGCCGGACTTCTCCGGCATGACCCTGGTCTACGCCCAGCAGTATGCCAAGAGCTACGGCCTCTACCTCCTGGTCACCGGTACCAACCAGGATCGTGCCGACGTCACGGCCACCTACCAGGATATTGCCGCCGGCACCGAGGTGGCGACCGGCACCACCATTACCGTGGAATTTACTAACCACAGCGCCCAGGATTGACGCTGCCTTCCCCACTTTTCTTACCATAGGAGGATGTTCCATGAAACTCCAAGCCATTCTCCAGGGGCTCGAGCCCCTGGAGGTACACGCCGATTTAAGCCGGGAAATCACCGGCATCTGCTATGATTCCCGCGCCGTGAAGCCGGGAAACCTGTTTGTGGCCATCTGCGGCTACGATACCGACGGCCACAAATATATCCCCATGGCGCTTGAAAAGGGCGCTGCCTGTGTTCTCTGCGAGAAGGCGCCTGCGGAAGGGGAATATGTGCTGCTCTCCGACACCCGCCGCGGCCTTGCCCTGGCCGGTGCCAACTGGTATGGAAACCCCGCGGGGGAGATGACCATGATCGGCATTACCGGCACCAACGGCAAGACCACCACCACCTATCTCGTCAAGCACATCCTGGAGGACTGCCTGGGCGCCAAGGTGGGTCTGGTGGGTACCATCCAAAATATGATCGGCGACGAGGTGCTGCACACCGAGCGCACCACGCCCGAGAGCCTGGAGCTCCAGGCACTTTTCCGCCACATGGCCGACGCCGGGTGCACCCACGTGGTCATGGAGGTCTCCTCCCACGCATTGAGCCTCCACCGGGTGGACGGCGTGACCTTCGACGTGGGCGTTTTCACCAACCTCACCCAGGATCACCTGGATTTTCACAAGACCATGGAGGAATACTGCCGCGCCAAGGCCATGCTCTTTGCGCGGAGCAAGGTGGGGGCGGTGAACGTGGACGATCCCTGGGCAAAGGAGATCCTGGCTCACGCCACCTGCCCGGTGATCACCTACTCTGCGAAGGGTCAGGCGGCGCTGGAGGCAACGGACATCCGCCTGGAGCCCCACCACGTGGCCTTCACCGCCCACTACCAGGGCACCGAGACGGCCTGTACCCTGGGCATCCCCGGCGCCTTCTCGGTGTATAACGCCCTGTCGGCGCTGAGCGCGGCCTTGGCGCTGGGCATCGCGCCGGAGAAGGCCGCCGCGTCCCTGGCCACCGCCCGGGGCGTCAAGGGAAGAGCCGAGGTGGTGCCCACGCCGGGCAAGGACTATACGGTGCTCATCGACTACTCCCACACCCCCGACAGCCTGGAGAACATCCTCAAAACCGTCCGGGAATTCGCCCGGGGACGGGTCATCGCGGTGTTCGGCTGCGGCGGCGACCGGGATCCCATCAAGCGCCCCATCATGGGCAAAATTGCCGCGGATCTGGCCGATCTGGTGGTGGTGACCTCCGACAATCCCCGCACCGAGGATCCCATGGCCATCATCGACCAAATTCTCGTGGGCATCCCCAAGGATCAAACGCCAACCACCGTCATTGAAAACCGCCGCCAGGCCATCCGCTGGGCCATGGACAACGCCCGGGCCGGGGACGTCATCGTCCTGGCCGGCAAGGGACACGAGACGTACCAGGAGATCGGACATGAAAAATTCCATCTGGACGAGCGGGAGGAAGTCGCCGCCCATCTGATGGGGAATTGAGGGACGGCTATGAAGGAACTTTCACTCAAGAAGCTGGCCGCCTGGTGCGGCGGCACCATCCATCCGGCCGATGCCGAGGCCGCGGTGACCGGCACGCAGATTGACTCGCGCCTGGTGCGCCGGGGCGACCTGTTTGTGGCCATCGCCGGCGAGCGGGTAGACGGCCACGACTATGTTTCCAAGGCGCGGGAGGCCGGCGCGGCAGCCGCGCTGGTGAGCCGCTTGGTGGACGATCCGCTGCCGCAGATTCTGGTGGCGGATACGGTGCTGGCCTACGGCGACATGGCGCGGGAATACCGCACCGAAACCGGCGTGGACGTGGTGGCCATCACCGGCTCGGTGGGCAAGACCACCACCAAGGAGATGATTGCCAGCGTCCTGGCCGGCAAGTACCGCGTCAGCAAGACCCAGGGCAACCACAATAACCATTTGGGACTGCCCATCACTGTGTTTGAAATGCCCGCCGACACCCAGGAGGCGGTGCTGGAGCTGGGGATGAACCACTTCGGGGAGATGCACTATCTCTCCTCCATTGCCAAGCCCAATGTGGTGGTCATCACCAATATCGGCACCATGCACATTGAGCATCTGGGTACCCGGGAGGGCATTTTGAAGGCCAAGCTGGAGATCATGGACGGCATCCAGCCCGACGGCGTGGCGGTGTTCAACGGCGACGAGCCGCTCCTTTGGAATCTCCGGGAGGGAAAACACCGCCGGATCTACTTCGGCATCGAGAACGACCAGTGCGACGTGGTGGCCGAGGATGTGCGGCAGATTGACGGCGGCGTGTATTTTGTCGTCCGCGGGCTCGGGCAGCGGTTCCACGTATATGTGCCCCAGGAGGGACAGCACACGGTGTACAATGCCCTGGCGGCCATCGCCGTGGGACTTCTCCGCAATGTGAGCCCCGACAGCATCCAGTACCAGCTGGGCATTTTCCACAATACCGGCATGCGGCAGCGGATTTTTGAGGAAGACGGCGTGACCATCATCGAGGACTGCTATAACGCAGGGCCTGAATCCATGGATGCCGCTTTGAAGGTGCTCAGGGAGCACAAGGCCGAGGGACGGCGAATCGCAGTCCTGGGCGACATGCTGGAGCTGGGCAGCCGCTCCATGGCCGAGCACTACCGGGTGGGACGGCTGGTGGCACAGTCGGCCGATCTGCTGCTGGCCTACGGCAAGGACTCCCAGCGAATCATCATCGGCGCGGTCACCGGCGGCATGAGCCAGAAGTGCGCTGTCCACTATGAGGATCAGGAGGAGATGGCCGCCTCCCTCAAGCGCCTGGCAAAGCCCGGGGACATCCTGCTCTTCAAGGGCAGCCGCGGCATGCACATGGAAAAGGTGCTGCAAATGTATCTCGAACAGGAGAAGAACAGTTGACCACTGGGCAAATAAGCCGTGGTTGGAAAGAGGAACAGTATGGGAATTATCGTCACAATCATCGGGAGCTTTCTCCTCACCGCCCTCTTTGGCCGGGTGCTGATCCCGATGCTCCACGCCCTCAAGGCAGGGCAGTCCATCCGGGAGATCGGCCCGAAGTGGCACAACAGCAAAGCCGGCACCCCCACCATGGGCGGATTGATGTTCATTCTGCCCTCGGTACTCTTTGTGGTGGCCGTGGGCTTTCCGGCGCTGCGGGAGGGCGTGTATGAACAGCTCTTGGTGCTGGGCCTGGCGCTGGTCTACGGCCTCATCGGCTTTCTCGACGACTTCGTCAAGGTAAAGCTCCACCGGAACCTGGGGCTCACCGCGCTGCAAAAGCTCCTTTTGCAGCTGGCGGCCGCCATTGTCTTCCTGGCGCTGCTGCGCTTTAACGGCAACCTCACCTATGATCTCTATGTGCCGTTTTTCAATGTGGAGTTCACCATTCCCTGGGTGGTCTATATGATCTTCGCAGGGCTGGTCATCGTGGGCTGCGTCAACGCCGTCAACCTCACCGACGGAATCGACGGCCTGGCCGCCGGCGTGACCCTTCCGGTGATGGTCTTCTTCACAGTCACGGCCTACTTCTGGGGCAGCGACACCCTGGCGCTCTTCCCGGCCTCCCTGGTGGGCGGCCTGGCGGGCTTCCTCCTCTATAACTTCCACCCGGCCAAGGTGTTCATGGGCGACACCGGCTCGCTCTTTTTGGGCGGCGCGGTGTGCGGCATGGCCTTCGCGCTGGATATCCCCCTGGTGCTGATTCTGGTGGGCATCATCTATATCATCGAGACCGTGTCGGTGATGATGCAGGTGACCTACTTCAAGCTCACCCACGGCAAGCGCATTTTCCGCATGACGCCCATCCACCACCACTTTGAGATGGGCGGCTGGAGCGAGGTGAAGATATTCACGGTCTTCACCGGCATCACCGTGGTCATGTGCCTTCTGGCCTGGCTGGGGATCTGCCACCGCTTCGGATAACCCCGTTTTGTAAGAAAGGACGCATTCATGAACAACGCCATCCAATACCCCGGCCTGCCCGAGGAGCGGCTGCCGGATCCGCCGCGCCAGCAGCCGGAAAAAAAGCGAAAAGAGAAAATTCTATATGATGAGCGCGGCCTCATTGACCTGCCGTTTTTGCTTTTGACGGTGCTGTTGGTGCTCATCGGCGTGGTGATGATGTTCTCGGCCAGCTACGCCTCGGCCTATGCCGAGGAGGGCTCCTCCACCGCCTACTTCGCCCGGCAGGGACTCTTTGCCCTGGTGGGCATCGGCATCATGCTCTTCGTGAGCCGGGTCAACTATCAGGTGTGGCGGGCGCTGTCCTTTCCCATTCTGGCCGGTACCATCTTCCTTTTGATGCTGGTGCCCATCTTCGGCACCGAGGAAGGCGGCGCCCGGCGGTGGATCTACCTGGGCTTTACCTCCTTCCAGCCCTCGGAGATCGCCAAGCTGGCCGTCATTTTGACCTTTGCCACCCTGATGTCCTCTTATAAGGACAAGATGAAAACCTTCCGCTACGGCGTTTTGCCCTTTGCGGCGATTTTGGGCGTCATCGCATTGCTTTTGGTGCTGGAGCCTCACTTCTCGGCCATCATCATCATCTTCTGCGTGGGTGCGGCCATGATGTTCTTAGGCGGCACGGAGCTCAAGTGGTTTGCCCTGGGACTTGGCGTGGCGGCGGTGTTCGGCTTTATTTACCTTAAATTCATGGGCTACGCCTCGGATCGAATCGTCGCCTGGCGCGACCCCTGGGCGGACGCCTCGGACAACGGCTATCAGATCGTCCAGTCCCTCTATGCCATCGGCTCCGGCGGCCTCATGGGGCTGGGGCTGGGACGGGGACGGCAGAAATACCTGTACCTCCCCGAGGAGCACAACGACTATATCTTCGCCATTGTCTGCGAGGAGCTGGGCTTTGTGGGCGCCATGGTGGTGCTGCT
>DVGD01000023.1 GCA_018712905.1 Candidatus Avoscillospira stercoripullorum
TGATGGCGCGGATGCCCTGCTGGACAATGCCGTTTTCATCCCAGGCGCTGGAGCCGCAGGCGTCCTTGTGGGCGGGAATGCCAAAGAGCAGCACGCGGCGCACCCCGGCCTTCAGGCAGGCCTCCACGGCCTCTCCCACCCGGTCGGGGGAGTAGCGGTACTGCCCATCCAGGGAGGGAATGGGCTCTACGATGTTTTCTCCCTCGATGAGGAAGAGGGGGTAGATGAGGCTGTCGGGAGACACGCGGGTTTCCCGCACCATGCGGCGCAGGCAGTCGGAGCTGCGAAGCCGCCGGGGGCGAATGGTGAGATCCATATCTTACACTTCCTTGATGCAGTTGATGAGAGATTCGATGGTGGCCTCCCGGGCGACGCGGACGGCAATGCCATACCCGCGCGCCTTTTCGGCGGTCTTTTCGCCGATGCAGACGCCCAGCACGTGGCTTAGATCCACGCCGGGCAGGCTCTTCACAAAGCCCTCCACCGTGGAGGCGCTGGTGAAGGTCACCAGGGTATCCCGGGCGAGAAGGGGCAAAATGGCCGCCGCGTCCGGGGTTTCATACCTTGTATCATAGCACGGAATATCGTCAAAGGGTATCCCCCTGGCGGAAAAAATCTTGGGCAGAGCGTCGCTCCCCCGGCTGGCGCGGCAGAGAAGGACGGGGCCTGCCACCTCCGCCATGGCCTTGGCCAGATGGTCGGAGTCGTAGACCGCGGGCACCAGGTCGGCCTTGAGGCCAAAGCGCATGAGGACATGGGCGGTCTTGGGGCCGATGGCCGCAATCTTCAGCCCGGCCAGGGCGCGGGCGTCCTGCCCCCGGGCGAGGAGCCTTTTCATAAAGATCTCAGGCCCCGCCGGGGAGGTAAAGACAAGATACCGGTACTGCGCGAGATGATCCATGGCCTGATCCAGCGCCGGATTTTCCGCCCGCTCCACCGTTTCAATGCAAGGATACTCCGTCACCGCCGCGCCCAGGGCGCGGAGCTTCTCGGAAAGGACGCCCATGCGCTCCCTCGGCCGGGTGACCACGATCTCCCTGCCCTTCAAGGGCAGCGCGTCAAACCAGTCGAACTTCTCCGAAAGCGTGCAGACCTTGCCCACCACGATGATGGCCGGGCTTTCGATCTTGGCCTCCGCCGCCGCCTGGGGCAGCGCACCCAGGGTGGAGATGCGCTTGCGCTGGCGGGGCGTGGTGCCCCGCTCGATGACGGCGGCGGGCATCTCCGCCTCCATGCCGGCGTCCAAAAGCCCCTGGCAGATGGCCGGGAGCGCCGTGACGCCCATGAGGAAGACCAAGGTGCCGCCGGTGCGCTTCAAGGCTTCAAAGTCGATGGTGAGCTTGGCGCCTGCCTTGGCGTGGCCGGTGATGATATGGAGGGACGAGCAGAAGTCCCGGTGGGTGACGGGAATGCCTGCGTAGGCCGGTACCGACAGCGCCGACGTGACGCCCGGTACCACCTCAAAGGGGATCCCGGCCTCGGACAAGAGCTCCAGCTCTTCGCCGCCCCGGCCAAAGAGGAAGGGGTCGCCGCCCTTGAGGCGCACCACCCGCTTGCCCGCCTGGGCTTTCTCCAGGAGAATCCGGTTGATCTCATGCTGGGGCACCTTGTGGTGGCTGGCCTCCTTGCCCACGTCGATCTGCTCGGCACTCTCGGGCATCAGGGAGAGGATGGCAGGGCTCACCAGCCGGTCGTAGACCACCACCTCGGCCTGGGCAATGGCCTTTTTCCCCTTTTCCGTGAGCAGTCCCGGGTCGCCGGGACCCGCGCCCACCAAAATGACCTTACCGTCCATGGTTCTCGCCTCCTTGGGAAAGCGCCTGCGCCAGGGTTTCGCCCAGCGCTTGGGCGTCTTGCTTTGCGCCGGTGCGGCTGCCCCGGCGGATGATGGTCTCATCCTCGCTCACATAAAGCCCCGTGAGGGTGAGGGTTTCCCCTTCCACCGTGGCAAAGGCCGCCACCGGCGAGGTGCACCCGCCGCCCAGCGCCCGAACAAAGGCGCGCTCTGCCAGGGCGCAGCAGGCGGCGTCCTCGTCGCCCACGCCGGCAAGGCACGATAGATCCATGCCCTTTCGCGTCTGCACGGCCATGATGCCCTGCCCCGCCGCGGGCAGAAGCTCCGTGGGGGCAAAGTAGCGGGTAATTCTCCCCTCCAGCCCCAGGCGCTTGAGCCCCGCCGCCGCCAAGACCAGGGCGGAAAACTCCCCGGAATCGAGCTTTTTTAACCGGGTCAGGACATTTCCCCGCACCGGCGCTGTGTCCATGTGGGGGTAGAGCGCCCTGAGCTGGAGCTGCCGCCGCTTGGAGGCGCAGCCGATGGGCTTTTCAGGGTCGAGTCCCGCCGCCCCCTGGGGGAGCACCAGGCAGTCCCGGGGGTCTTCCCGCTTGGAGAAGGCCACCAAGGGAAGATCCTCCGGCGTCTCCATGGGCAGATCCTTGAGGGAGTGCACCGTGAAGTCCGCCCGGCCGTCCCGGAGAGCTTGATCGAGCTCCCGGACGAAGAGTCCCTTGCCGCCGATCTGCTCCAAGGTGCGATCCAGGATCTTATCGCCGGTGGTCTTCATGGTCACCAGGGTGAGTTCCACCTCGGGATGGGCGCGGCGAATGGCGTCCATGACAAGCTCGCTCTGGGCAACGGCCAGCTTGCTCTCCCGGCTTCCAATTTTGATCGTCATGGCAATTCCTCCAATACCTTGCGGATGGCCTTGGCCGCCCGCGCCGTGCGGTGGTGATCCTTTCCCTCGCTGACCACCCCGGCCACCAGTCCCTCGCCCACGCAGATGGCGGGGAAATAGAAGCTGCACTCGGCCTCACAGTCTGCAACGGACACGGGGATGCCCAGCATCCTGGCCTCCTCCCCCACCTGGCGGTTGACGCTTCGGTCGTCGGTGGCGGCGATGGCCAGCGCCGCTCCGGCCAGATCCCCAGGGGTGTAGGGGCGCTCGATCCAGGTGAGGCCGTCGGGGCGGCAGGAGAGGGTGGGCGAGATCACGGTGATCCGGCAG
>DVGD01000181.1 GCA_018712905.1 Candidatus Avoscillospira stercoripullorum
CGCGCAGGCTCTCCCCCATGGTTTCCCTCTTTCCCAGGAAAATCGGTGATGCCGCCCTTCCTGGCGCAATTTTCCGCCGGACGCAGGGCAAATTCCAGCCTCATATGGAAGTGCAAAAGTCCGGTTTTCAAATGTTAAATCCAGGTAAATCGCATTTTTATCGATTTTTTATACGGATAATACAATTTTTCAGAAAAATTATAGGTAGGTTGCCAATGGAATTTCCTGCACGGTTTGCTACAATATAGACAAGGGTTCCCGGCGTCCTCCCCGGGTGGATGCCGTCACTTTAGACAGATCCTTTTTCGTTCTTGGCAAACTGCGGCCAATTGTGAAGCGCATTCCCGCCTTTCCCGTGTTTTTTCCACAAATCACATGATTATTGGAACTTTTTTGTAAATTTTCAATTTTCTAATGTTTTTGCTTGTGCAATGCGGACAAAAATGATATAATATAAAACAACAATTTTGGCACAAACACAAAATGAGGGATTGACCATGGATAAAACACTTGCTGCGCAACTCAAAGCATTTCAATCCGGCGAAAGCCGCCGTGCTTTTGCCATTCTGGGCTGCCACAGAGCGGTTCGCGAGGAACATGCAGGCTATCTCTTCCGGGTTTGGGCCCCCAATGCCAAAGCCGTCAGCGTCGTGGGTGATTTCAACTTCTGGAATCCGGAAGATCTGCCAATGACCATGATCGGCTATGGTGTCTGGGAGGCTTTTTCTGTCTATGCCCAGGAGGGTCAGGCGTATAAGTACGCCGTCACCGCGCAAAACGGCAATACCGTCATGAAAATGGATCCCTACGGCACCCAGTGCTGCGCCCTGCCTGAGACCTCCAGCCGCGTCTGCTCCCTGGAGGGCTTCGTCTGGCACGACGCCGCCTACCGCCGCCAGGTCGCCAAGACCAAGAGCCTGGAGAGCCCCCTCAACATCTACGAGGTGCACGCCGGCTCCTGGAAGCGCCATGAAGACGGCACCCACCTCAACTTTGTGGAGCTCGGGCGGGAGCTCGCCCCCTACTGCAAGGACATGGGCTACACCCATATTGAGCTTCTTCCCATCATGGAGCACCCCTACGAGCCCTCCTGGGGCTACCAGGTCACCGGGTACTACGCCCCCACCCACCGCTTCGGCACCCCCCAGCAGCTGATGGAATTTGTGGACATCTGCCACCAGAACGGCCTGGGCGTCATCTTAGACTGGGTGCCTGCCCACTTCCCCAAGGATCTCTACGGCCTTTATGAGTTCGACGGCACCTGCTGCTATGAGCTCCAGGATCCCTTGATGCGCGAGCATGCCGAATGGGGCACCCGGATCTTCGACTATGGCCGGGGCGAGGTGGCCTCCTTCCTCATCTCCAACGTGATCTTCTGGCTGGAGCAGTACCATGTGGACGGCATCCGCGTGGACGCCGTGGCCTCCATGCTCTACCTCGACTATAACCGCCGGGAGTACCACCCCAACCGCTACGGCGGCAAGGAAAATCTGGAGGCCATCGACTTCCTTAGAAAGCTCAACGCAGCCGCCTTCGAGGAGTTCCCCTCCGTCCTGATGATCGCCGAGGAGTCCACCGCCTTCCCCATGATTACCAAGCCCGGCTTCGACGGCGGCCTCGGCTTCCTCTACAAATGGAACATGGGCTGGATGAACGACATGCTCCAGTACATGTCCATGGATCCCCTGTGGCGCAAGGGCAGTCACAACAACCTGACCTTCACCATGACCTATGCCTATTCGGAGAACTTCATCCTGCCCATCTCTCACGACGAGGTGGTCTATGGCAAGTGCTCCATGCTCAATAAAATGCCCGGCAGCTACGACGAAAAGTTCGCCAACCTCCGCACCTTCTACGGCTTTATGGCCGCCCATCCGGGCAAAAAGCTCAGCTTTATGGGCAACGAATTTGCTCAGTTTGACGAGTGGAAGTACGCCTCCGGCCTCGACTGGCAGCTCCTGGGCTATGAGCGCCATCAGCAGATGCAGGACTTCGTCAAAACCCTCAACCACTTCTACCTCGACCATCCCGCCTTCTGGCAGAACGACACCGACTGGACGGGCTTCCAGTGGCTCCAGGCCGACGACCGGGACAACAGCGTGGTGGCCTTCCGGCGGGTGGATCGCCAGGGTCGGGACATCGTGGTTGTGTGCAACTTCTGCCCAGTGCTCCGGGAAGGCTACCAGATGGGCGTTCCCAAGCCCTACTGGTACGAGCCTGTGCTCACCAGCAGCGATCCGAAGTTTGGCGGCGACGGCGTGATGCCTACCGTGGCCAAGGGTGTCAAGGGCGACTGGGGCCAGTTCCACTACACGACGGAATTCACCATCCCGCCTCTGAGCGTCACCTACTATCTCCCCCGCCGTACCCGCAAGGCGTTGAAAGAAAAATAACAGGAAAGATCCAGCAAAGAAAAGAGTCAGTTAAGGAGGTACCTGTTTATGTATTTTCAAAAAAAGCGCTGTGTCGCGATGCTCCTGGCCGGCGGCCAGGGCAGCCGGCTCAAGGTCTTGACGGAGAACACCGCCAAACCTGCCGTTCCCTTCGGCGGTAAGTACCGCATCATCGACTTTCCCCTTTCCAACTGCGTGAATTCCCACATCGACACCGTGGGCATCCTCACCCAGTACCAGCCCCTGGAACTCAATGAGTACATCGGCAACGGCCAGCCCTGGGATCTCAACAACTCCCACGGCGGCGTGAGCATTCTCCCTCCCTATGCCCGTGCCAAGGGCTCGGAGTGGTATAAGGGCACGGCCAACGCCATTTATCAGAATATCCGCTTCATCGACCGCTACAACCCTGACCAGGTTTTGATCCTCTCGGGCGACCATATCTATGAGATGGATTACGCCAAGATGCTCCGCTTCCACGAGAAGAGCGAAGCCGACTGCACCATCGCCGTCCGCTCAGTTCCCATGGAGGAGGCCAGCCGCTTCGGCATCATGAACACCAACGAAGACGGCTCCATCTTCGAGTTCGAGGAAAAGCCCAAGCATCCCAAGAGCAACAAGGCCTCCATGGGCATTTACATCTTCAAATGGAGCGTGCTCAAGACCTTCCTGGAGGCCGACGAGGCCGATCCCAAGTCGGAAAACGACTTCGGCAAGAACATCATCCCCAACCTGCTGAACTCCGGCCACAAGCTCATGGCCTATGAGTTTGAGGGCTACTGGAAGGACGTGGGCACCATCAACAGCCTCTGGGAGGCCAACATGGATCTCCTGGGTGAGACGCCCGCCTTCAACATCTACGGCTCCGCCGGCCGCAAGATTTACGCCCGAAACTACGCCATGCCCTCGGGCTTCATCGCCAAGGGCTCGGAGATCTCCGACAGCTTCGTGGCCGAGGGCTGCGAGGTGTTCGGCACCGTGCACCACTCCATCATCTCCACCGGCTGCACCATCGGCAAGGGCGCCGAAATCCGCGACAGCGTGATTATGCCCAATGTGGTCATCGAGAACGGCGTCCGGATCAGCCACGCCATCGTGGCTGAGGACTGCATCATCCGCGCCGGCGCCACCGTGGGCGCAGATCAGGAGGGCTCCGTGGAGACTCTTAAGATCAGCGTCATCGGCAAGGGCAAGACCATCACCGAAGGCGCCGTCGTCGCCCCCGGCGAAATTCTTTGAGAAAGGATGTGGCAGTAATGGACACCATGGGTATCATTTTCTCCAACATCTATGAC
>DVGD01000182.1 GCA_018712905.1 Candidatus Avoscillospira stercoripullorum
CCGAAGGCCGCCACCAGTCCGGCGCTGATGGGCTGCCCCTTCACCAGGGCTTCGGCGCTCCTTGCCCGCATGGGCACGGGGCCTGCCACGCCGTAGGCGATGCGCGCGTCCTCGATGGTCTTCTTGTCCGAGGAGAGCTTTACATTCACTGAGCAGCCGGTGGTGGCAATGTCCATGGCTTCGCGCATGGCGTATTTGATGTAGTGGCCAAAGTAGCCTTCGTAGGCCGCCTTGGGGATCAGAATGCCGGTCTGGATCTCGTCCGGCTTTAGATCCACCACACCGGCCTTGCGGTAAAACTGTTCAATGGGCAGGCGGCGGATGCCGTCCTTGCCGGTGAGCTCCACCACGGCGTCCCAGGCGAAGAGGGTGGAGGCGGAGTCGGCGGAGGTGACGCCGTTGCAGGTGTTGCCGCCGATGGTGCCGGCGTTTCGGATCTGCGGGCCGCCCACCATGTCCACGGCCTGGCCGAGGACATTGATGTACTTCTGAATGATGGGATCTCGGGTGATGTGGGAGAAGCTGGTGAGGGAGCCGATGCGGATGGCGCCGTCGTCCTCGAGCTTCACGCCCCGGAGGGCGTCGATGCCATAGATGGAGATGAGCGCCTTTCCGGCGCGCTTGCCCTCGCGCATCTGCACAAACACGTCGGTGCCGCCGGCGAGAATCTGTGCCTCGGGGTGCTGTAGGCGCAGCGCCACGGCCTCCTCCACGCTGTTCGCTTCATAAAGCGCAGCAAGATCGTACATTACTGGGACACCTCCTCAAAGAGCCCTGCCTCCTCAAATGCGGCAAAGAGGACATGGGGCGTGATGGGACACTGACGGATGGCCACGCCGGTGGCCTGGAAGATGGCGTTGCGGATGGCCGGGGCGCCGGAGCAGGCCGGCGGCTCGCCCAGTGCTTTGGTGCCATAGGGGCTGGTGGGCTCGGGATTTTCCACGAACCGCGCCTCCAGGTCGGGGTGATCCATAAAGGTGGAGAGCTTGTAGTCGAGCAGGTTGTTGTTGAGGGGACGGCCGGTCTTGGGATCGAACTTGAGCTCCTCGGAGAGGCCGTAGCCGATGGCCATGGACATGCCGCCGTGCACCTGGGCTTCGGCCAGGGCGGGGTTGATGAGCTTGCCGCAGTCATGGACGTTGACCATGTTGAGGAGCTTCACCTTGCACATGGGGATATCCACCTCCACCTCGGCAAAGGTGCAGCCGAAGGAGTAGGCGTTGGACTTGATCTGGTAGGTGCTCTCGGCGGTGATGTGCTCGGAGTGGGTCATGGAGTAGAGCGCCTCTGTGGCCAAATCGCCCAGGGACATGAGCACCCGGCCGTCGGGCTTGCGGATGATCTGGCCGTCCACGAGATCCAGGTTGGCGACCGGCATCCGGGTGAGCTCCTGGGCGTACTTCAAGATCCGCTCCTTTAAGAGCTGGCCGGTCTGCTTGATGGAGAAGCCGCCGATGTAGGTCTGGCGGGAGGCGTAGGCGCCCAGGCCGAAGGGGGTCACGTCGGTGTCCTGGGTGGAGACGATGTGCACGTCGGACACGGGAATGCCCACGGCGTCGGCTGCCATCTGGCTGTAGGCGGTGTCGCAGCCCTGGCCGATTTCGGTCTCACCGGTCTGCACCTGGATGGAGCCGTCCTGGTTTAAAACCATGCGGCAGGAGCTAGACTCCAGGGAGATGGGCCATACGGCGGTGTTGTACCAGAACACGGCGCAGCCCACACCCCGGCGGATGGGGCCGGTCTGGTTTTGGTACTGCTCGTATTTCTTTTTGTACTCCAGCACGGCCTCGCCCTTTTCGAGCACCTCCCGGAAAGTATCATAGTAGTTCTCGTTCTTGGAGAAGGCGTCCACATAGCCCTTTTGCATCACAAAGAGATTGCGGTAGGTAAGGGGCGGAATGCCCAGGGTCTTGGCGATGTCGTCGATGTGGCTCTCCCCGGCGAACATGGCCTGGGGGATGCCGTAGCCACGCATGGCGCCGGCGGCGGGGCGGTTGGTGTATACCGTCCAGCAGTCGCCCTCCACATTGGCGCAGGGGTAGAGCTGGGGGAAGCAGTTCATGCCCTTGGCGCCGACGCCGTGGCCGTGGGAGGCATAGGCGCCCTGGTTGGAGTAGCACTCAATTTTTCTTGCGGCGAAGGAGCCGTCGGGACGCACCCAGGAGATGATGTGGGTGCGGATGGCGTGGCGGACGCGGTTGGAGACGAAGGTCTCCTCGCGGCTGCAGTCCAGCTTCACCAGCCGGCCGCCCACCTGGGTGCAGAGCCAGGCGCACAGAGGCTCGTAGAGGGCGTCCTGCTTGTTGCCGAAGCCGCCGCCGATGTAGGGCTTGATGATGCGCACCTTGCCCCAGGGGATTCCCAGCGCCTGGCCGACCACGCGGCGGATGATGTGGGGAATCTGGGTGGAGGAGGTGACGATGACGCGGCCTGCCTCCATCTGAGCAAAGCAGATGTGGTTTTCAATGTGGCAGTGCTGAACGGTGGGGGTGTCGTACCAGCCCTCCACCTTGATGAGCCCCGGCTCTTGGATGGCGCTTTCATAGTCGCCGTTGCGGAAGCCCGAGTGGGCGAGAATGTTGCCGGGGAAGCCCTCGTGGAGCTGGGTGGCACCTTCCTTCATGGCATCGAAGACGTCGAGCATCACGGGATACTCCTCGTAGCTTACCTTGATGGCGCGGACGGCCTGGGCGGCAGCCACCTCGTTCTCGGCCACCACCGCGGCCACATCGTCGCCGTAGTAGCGCACCCGGCGGTTTAAGAGCAGCCGGTCGGCCACGTCCTGATGGTGGGGATCGGTGCTCCAGGGGTGACCGGCGGTGGGGAAGGGGAGATCGGGCACATCGAAGCAGGTGAGAATCTTCACCACGCCGGGGATCTTCTCGGCCTCGGATGTGTCGATGGCGGTCACCAGGCCGTTGGCTACGGTGGAGTGAACGACTTTGGCGATGAGGGCGCTGCGGTCGCAGAGGTCATCGGTATACTTTGCCCTGCCGGTGGCCTTGTCAAAGGCGTCCACCCGGACGATGGGCTTGCCTACACTTGCACTCATGGGAAACCCTCCTTGCATTGGAATTGAAAACGAGCTTTTCTGGCTCCTATGATACCACAGTTTCCACCGCCGGGAAAGAAAGCAACGCTATATTTTTCAAAGAATATCGAAACGTGACAAAAATCGCCCATTGACCCGGGAGGCGCCGGGGGCTATACTCAGAAGAGATGACAAATGCCGTGCGAAAGGGGAGAAAGGCGTGAAGCTGGGACTGGTACTCATGGCGGCGGGCGCCGGGACGCGGTTTGGCGGCGGCAAGCTGACGGCGGAATTTCGCGGCGCGCCGCTCTATCGCCGCGCCCTTTCCGCGGTGCCGGCGGGGGTTTTCGGGGCGGTGGCGGTGGTGAGCGCCATTGCGCAGCTCTTGGAAGAGGCCAAGGCACAGGGCTTTCTGCCGGTGGTCAATGACCGGCCGGAGGACGGCGTCAGCCGTACCATCGCCCTGGGGCTCGATGCCCTTGGCGCAGTGGACGCAGCCATGTTCCTGGCGGCGGATCAGCCCCTGCTCACTGCCAAAACGGTTCAGCGGCTGGCAGAGGAATTTCTCGCCCATCCCACGGCCATTGTGGCGCCGGCAGCTGAGGGACGGCGGGGCAATCCCTGCCTCTTCCCGGCGGAATTTTTCCCTGCGCTGCGCGCCCTCACCGGCGA
>DVGD01000024.1 GCA_018712905.1 Candidatus Avoscillospira stercoripullorum
TTGCGGAATCTGCCCTCCTGGAGAATTTCCACGCCCTTCTCCTCGCTGAAGCGCACCTTTAAGCCGCCGCCGGTGAAGGTGGAGCAGAAGACCACATGCTTGGCCGTGGTGGTGATGTCGATGAAGCCGCCAGCACCGGGCGCCTTGTCACCCATGCGGGTGGCGTTGACGTTGCCAAAGCGATCCAGCTGGCCGGCGCCCATGAAGGTATAGTCTACGCCCGCGCCGGTGTAGAACTCAAACTGCCGGTCATGCCCCACCAGCGCCTCGGCGTTGCAGGCAATGCCAAAGTCGATGGTGGCTGCCGGGGTGCCGCCGTAAATGCCGCTCTCCACAGTGACGGTGAGGCTGTCGTTGACGCCTTCCTCGGCCATGATGGGGCCGACCACGTCGTTGGGAATGCCGGTGCCAATGTTGATGATCTGGTCTGGCACCAGGAGCATCAGCGCCCGGCGGCCGATGACCTTTCGTTCGTTGAGGGGGATGGGCTTGAGCGCCGCCTCCGGCACGCGGATATGGCCGCAGTAGGCCGGGTCAAAGTACCACGAGAAGGTCTGACGGTGATTTTCAAACACGTTGTCACAGACCACCACCTGGTCGATGAGCACGCCGGGCACCGTGACCTCCTTGGTCTTGAGGGTGCCGTTTTTCACCACCTGTTTGACCTGGGCAATGACCTTGCCGCCCCAACGCTTGGTGGCCATGACCGCCGGCAGAACCTCCAGGATCATGCCCTCCTCGTCGGTGGAGAGGTTCCCGTTTTCGTCGCAGTAGGTGCCGCGGATCACCAGCGTGTCGATGGGAATGGGCTTATACTGGATATATTCCTCGCCGTCCACGGTGACGATGGCAACCACGTCGTCGCCGCAGTCCTTGGTCTTCTGGTTCATCTTGCCGCCTTCAATACGGGGGTCGATGTAGGTGCCAAGGCCGATTTTGCTCAGCTTGCCGGGTTCCCGCAGCGCCATGCTGTGGAAGAGGTTGGCCATCTGCCCTTGGGGCAGGTTAAAGGCCTCGATCTTGTTGCCGGAGATGAGATCCATCATCCCCGGGGACTGCCCCCAGTGGCCGCCGATGACCCGCTTGATGAGCCCTTCGTGCGCCAGCCGGCTCATACCGCCGGGCATCTTCATGGCGGCCTGGCCGCAGGAGTGGACGTAGGTGAGATCCCGGGGATGCCCCTGGGTGAGGAAGCGCTGCTCAATTTCCTTTAAAATGGTCTCACTGGCGGAGATCAGGGTCATGCCGATGGTGCACAGGGTGGAGCCGTCGGCAATCGAATCCACCGCCTGCGCCGCGCTGACAAATTCTGGACGTTTCATGGCTTTCTCTCCTTTATCATATCATCGAAGGTGGACACAGGGCGCCCCGGACGAATCCGAGGCGCCCTGCTTTCCGCGTTATAGAGGGAGTCTCAACCCATTATTCAAAGGGCGCGGGGTAGATGACGTCCTTCTGGGCGGCAGTCTCGGGATAGACCGCGTAGAGCACGCCGTCCTGATACTGAGCAATGGTGAGGCAGCCGGCCAGGTTGGTGTGGAGATATTCCATATCCATGACCGTGGTGGTCTCGCAGAACTCGATGACATCATAGGGCATGATGATCTCGGTGCCGTCCCAGAACTTCTCCTGGATGGAGATCTGGCTCAGCTCCTGCTGGAGGGTGTCACGGGTGACCTCTTCACCGCGCTCGGCAATATTGTGCACAGCTTCGGCAATGGTGTAGACCACGGTGAACGCCTCGGCGGAGTGGCCGTTGAGGGCTTCGCCGCTGAACTCCTTGTAGGCGTCGGAGATATCCTGACCTCTGGAGCCCTCGATGAACTCGGTGGCCATCATAATGCCGTTGAGCTTGTTGCCCACGGAGGCAACATAGTCGGCCTCGGTGTAGCCGTTGGCCTTGACGATCATCAGGCCGGGCTTATAGTCCTGCTCGAGCATGGTGTTGGTGAGGAGGATGGCGTCGGAGACGTACTGGTCGGCGATGAGGATATCAGCGTTGAGCTGCTTGAGCTGCAGCACCTCGGAGGAGAGGTCGGAGGCGCCGGAGGGATGGGTGACGGTACCAACAATCTCCAGGCCTTCCTGCTCACACCAATACTCGGCATAGTTGATGGTCTCCTGGCCAACCTCGGT
The DNA here is from genome assembly GCA_018712905.1 of Candidatus Avoscillospira stercoripullorum. Classification (GTDB taxonomy): domain Bacteria; phylum Bacillota; class Clostridia; order Oscillospirales; family Oscillospiraceae; genus Avoscillospira; species Avoscillospira stercoripullorum. Next base: position 2,137 of record DVGD01000024.1, read on the forward strand.
GTTGTCCACGCAGATGGCCACAGTGGAAAGACCCAGGTTGTTCTCATCGCTATAGGTCTTGCAGAACTGCACCATGTCGCGCAGGAACATCATGTTGGTGGGAGCAAGACGGAAGAAGTACTCATAGCCCTGGGCGGTGAGGTTGTCGGAGGTGGCGTTGGCAGTGATGAAGGGGCAGCCGTGCTGCTCGCCAACAGCCTGCGCAGTGAGGGTCACGCCGGACTGATAGCAGCCCATGATGATGTCCACATTCTCCTCGGTGATGAGACGCTCGGCCTCGGTGACGGACACGGCAGCGTCGCCCTGGGTGTCGCCCCAGACCACGTTGAGGGTGTAGTCGCCCAAAGCGCCGCTCTCGTTGATGCGCTGGATGGCAAAGTCAATGCCGTACTGCATGGTCTTGCC
>DVGD01000183.1 GCA_018712905.1 Candidatus Avoscillospira stercoripullorum
ATGGCTTCCAGCACCCGCTCGACTTCCTCGCTGTCGGCACGGTCATCAAAGAGGAGCGTTCCATCCTTGGTGACCGTGAAATAATCAATCTCATAATTGCAGGTGGGCATGAACTTGTATTCCGCCCTGGCGCCTGTGGCATTGGCGATAACTTTTACCAGTTCCTTGCGCTTGGCGCCCGTCACATTGTATCTGATTTCCATGTGCGAAAACCTCCTTTGTTTTTGGTAGGTACATATATCACTCTGAACCCTTGAAATAGCAAGCGGTTTTCGCACATTTCTCTGTAGAATAGAAGCCAATTTATCCTTCCGGAAACTGTGCATAGTACACGATCCCGGAAAGCACGAAATAGACGTTGGGGAGCGCTACGCCGTTGCCCCACATTTTATATTCCGCACTGTCGGAATGGGGATTCCTCAGCCACTTGACGATCTGGTTCCGGCTCTTTGGCTTGGAGGACGTCCCCATGACGGAACGGTGTGTCTCAAACACCGCTGTCCAGAACTCAATCTCATCCTCGGTCGGCTCGTCTGTTCCAAGCCCGGCGCACCACCAGTCCGGGAACCCCTGCAGTCTGGCACATTCGGTGGGCGTCAGCCTGCGGACGATGTACTCCGGCTCGGTCTCGTTTACCACAGGCGGGTCCTTATAGTCCCTTGCCATCAAGGTCGGGGACTGCTCCTCCAATGCCTGGGTGTAAATGCCGGTGGTCATGCAGTAAGCCACCGCATGGCGGTCGGCAGCATCCAGTGTAAAGGACACATCCTCATTCACACCGCTGCCCTGGGGACCGTTCTTGTCCGCCCTGCCAATCATGGAACCCTGCAGGGCCACCACAGCCATTCCGCCCTGGTTGCAGGTAGGATTGCCGCCGTTCGCATCCAGGCATCTGGAAGTTTCCGCTTCGTAGAAGCCGCTCTTGGGATTATCGGATTTCATGGCGTTGCTGTCCTTGGAGCAGATGCCATATACTTTGACCGCCAGTTCATTGCACCGGGTCTCGCCCACATCGTAGGTATTCAGCGTGTTCGCCACATCGGAGGCTTTCCACTGCTGCCCCTCTGCGGGAGAGTGTGGCCGGGTGCCTTTCACGAACGGCACGAATACCGTCTGGTCATTGTTGCAGCCCAGCGTGGCGGATTTATTATCCTGGATCAGCGCGCCCTTGCCTCCGCCCTTACAGCCGGAGCGGATCTTCAGCGTCTTGGGCGTCTCCACCACAAAAGGCTGGTTGTTCCCGCCCATGCCGTAGGTGGCGTTGACCGTGGGAGCCGTCTCCAGCGGGCCGGTGTATCTGGTGTCCTGGCTATGGTTCTCATAGACCGCTGCCGGCACCGTCCCAGCACGGAGGGTGGGCGAGGTTTCCTCCCTATACCCGATGCCCCTCGCCTGTGCGGAATGCTCGGTGCAGAATCCGGCAGCTCCCATCACGCAGGGAGGATGCCCGTGGTTTTCCGCCCGGAGCGTTGCCGCAACATCCTCCGTCACATCCATGCGACTGCCGCCCTGGTCGTTTAAGCAGACGCAGCCTGACGCTCCAGCGCCTTCCTTAAAAGCTCCGGCAGCTCCTTGCCACGGGCGGAAGCCCTGCGGAGTATACCCAGACACGCCTTCGGACTCAAATAGTATTTTTCCGGCACTCCCGCCTGCAAAATCTGCGACAAGGTAGATGCGTTTTCTGCGTTGGGGGACTCCCCAGTACTGTGCATCAAATACCCGCCATGCGAGACTGAAATCGTCTGCCACGATCTCCCCGGCGGCTGGCCACTTCGCAGGTCGAGCAGGATCAATCTTGTATCCTTTGGCCGAGCAGATCTCTTCGAGGACGGATTGGAAGTCCGCGCCCTTATTGGAGCTGAATGCGCCGGGGACATTCTCCCAAACGATATACCTTGGATATCTGCCATCGGTTGCACACCTCATTTCTTTTACGATCCGGACGGCTTCGTAGAAAAGGCTGGAGCGGGAGCCGTCCAGACCTTCCCGCCGGCCCGCGATGCTCATGTCCTGGCAAGGGCTGCCGAAGGTGATGATGTCCACCGGCTCGATCTTCCCGCCGTCCATCCGGGAGACATCACCATAATGCTTCATAAACGGCAGCCGTTTTGTGGTCACCCGGATGGGGAACGGCTCAATCTCTGAAGCCCACACCGGGGTAATGCCGGAGAGCAAGCCGCCTAACGGGAAACCACCGGAGCCGTCAAAGAGACTACCCAGGGTAAGAGTCTGCGGATCTGGTGTATCTCTTCCGGCTCCATCCGGCTCTCTACTATGGTTATATATAGGGGTCATCAGATCTCCACCTCCTTCACAAGAGCGGAGTATGGAATCTGCTCCCCGTTTCTCTCCACAAAAATATCCTCCGGCGGGATGCCGTTCTCCACGGCCCTGCGGAGGATGACCGATGCGTACTTCTCGTCCAGCTCCATCATGCAGCAGACCCGATTCATCTGTTCACAGGCCATCATGGTGGAGCCGCTGCCGCCGAAGGTGTCAATCACTACGGCGTTCTCCTGGGTGGAGTTCCCGATGGGATAGCCCAGCAGGTCCAGCGGCTTGGAGGTCGGGTGGTTTGCATTGCGCTTCGGTTTGTCGTAGTTCCAGATGGTGGTCTGCTTACGGTCGGAGTACCACGGGTGCTTGCCATTCTGCAGGAAGCCATACAGCACAGGCTCATGCTGCCACTGGTAATCCGAGCGGCCCAGCACCAGGGAGTTCTTCACCCAGATACACACGCCCGCCAGATGAAACCCGGCGTCAATAAACGCCTTTCGGAAGTTCAGCCCTTCTGTGTCCGCATGGAACACATAGGCCGCGCCACCTTTCTCCAGATGCTCCGCCATGCACTTGAAAGCAGAGAGGAGGAAGTTGTAAAACTCCTCATCTTTCATGGAGTCGTTCTGGATGGTCAGGCCGCTGGCACTTTTGAAGGAGACGCCATAGGGCGGGTCCGTCACGATGAGGTTAGCCTTCCTGCCATCCATGAGCAGGGCCACATCCTCGGCGGAGGTGGCGTCCCCGCACACAAGGCGGTGCCGGCCCACTGTCCAGACATCGCCCCGCTCCGCAAAGGAGGCTTTCTCCAGCGCAGCGGTCAGGTCAAAATCGTCATCCCTGGCTTCGCTGCCGGAATCATCCGCAAACAGTTCTGCCAGTTCCTTCTCATCAAAGCCGGTCAGCAGGGGATCAAAGTCCATGCCCTGCAAAGACTCGATCTCCACCCGCAGAAGTTCCTCATCCCATCCGGCATCCATCGCCATGCGGTTGTCCGCAATGATATAAGCTTTCTTCTGAGCCTCACTGAGGTGGTCTGCAAACACACAGGGAACCTCAGTGATGCCTTCCTCCTTTGCCGCCAGGATTCTGCCGTGGCCGGCGATCACATTAAAAGCCCGGTCGATGATGACGGGATTGATAAAACCAAACTCCCGAAGGGAGGAGCGGAGCTTCGTGATCTGCTCCGGGGAGTGGGTGCGGGCATTGTTCACATAGGGTACCAGCTTGGCGATAGGGACAAGCT
>DVGD01000025.1 GCA_018712905.1 Candidatus Avoscillospira stercoripullorum
GATGGCGTCCAGCTCTTCATCGGTCTTGTCCCAGGTCCAGTAGAAGTCATTCTTGTACATGTTGTTGATATGCAGGGTTTCAAGATGTCTGGCCAGTTCCAGTGCTTTGCTCATGGGATGAATCCTCCTAATAGAATATTCATTTGTAGGGGCGCGCATGGCGCGTCCGCGTGATTACCGGATGTCGTTGTCAGTGAGGCTCTGGCGGAACTCGGTGACGTCGTCGGTCTTGTTCTCCCCCTGATAGAGATTGACGGCGGCCACGTACACCGCGGCGCAGGTGACCAGATCCTGCTTCCAGGTGATTTCGTTGGGGGCGTGCGCCTGGCTCTCGGCGCCGGGGCCGAAGCCCACGCAGGGGATGCCGTAGCGACCCTGGATGGAGACGCAGTTGGTGGAGAAAGTCCACTTGTCGATGAGGGGACGGTTGCGCTTGTCCATGGCGGAGGGCGCACCGATGCGCTTGTCGCCGTAGAGCGCCTTGTGGGCGTCCACCAGCGCCTGGACATGGGCGGCGGATTCCTTGTTGATCCAGGTGGGGAAGAAGCACTCGGTCTCATAGACCTCGCCCGTCCAGGCGGGACGGTCGTACATGTACATGCTGACCTTCACGTCGTCGCCGTACTTCTTCACCGCGGGCAGGTCGCGGATCTCCTGGAGGCAGGAGTCCCAGGTCTCGCCAGCGGTCATGCGGCGGTCGATGGAGATGGCACAGGAGTCGGCCACGGCGCAGCGGCTGGGAGAGGTGTAGAAAATCTGGGAGGTGGTGCAGGTGCCGCGGCCCAGGAACCGGGCGTCCTCATAGTGCTCGGGGTTATACTTGGGGTTGAGCATCTTCACGAGACCCTTGATCTCGGTCTCATCGGCGTCGTCGTTTTCGTTGAGGGCGCGGACATCCTGGAGAATGTCGGCCATTTTATAGATGGCGTTGTCGCCGCGCTCGGGGGCGGAGCCGTGGCAGGAGACGCCCTTGACGTCCACGCGGATCTCCATACGGCCGCGGTGACCGCGGTAGATGCCGCCGTCGGTGGGCTCGGTGGAGATGACGAACTCGGGGACGATCTTATCCACATTATAGATGTACTGCCAGCACATGCCGTCGCAATCCTCTTCCTGGACGGAGCCGACCACCATGATCTTGTACCCGGCGGGGATGAGCCCCAAGTCCTTCATGATCTTGGCGCCGTAGACAGCGGAGGCCATGCCGCCCTCCTGGTCGGAGCCGCCGCGGCCATAGATGATCTCGTCGGTCTCGTAGCCCTCGTAGGGGTCGTGGGTCCAGTTGGCCAGGTTGCCGATGCCCACGGTGTCGATGTGGGAGTCGATGGCGATGATCTTCTCGCCGTCGCCCATCCAGCCGATGACGTTGCCCAGGCCGTCGATCTCAACCTTGTCGAAGTTCAGCTTCTTCATCTCGGCCTCGATGCACTTGACCACGCCCTCCTCCTCGCAGCTCTCGCTGGGGATGGCGATCATGGCGCGCAGAAACTTCGACATGTCTTCCTTGTAGCCTTCGGCGGCTGCCTTGATAGCTTCAAAATTCATGGTAATGACCCTCCCTGGTTCATCATTCACTTGTCCGTTGCTCCCGCTGCGGGAACCCTTCTGATACCATCATAGCACAAGAAATGGTTTTGTCAAACAGAATTTTTGTCAGCCTTAATTTTTTTCAGAAAATCCCTTGCAATCTCTCCGGGATGTGGTATGATAATCACAGTGGAATATCATTTGCGTCAGAAGAGAGGGTGGTCATACTGGAACAGAATCAGCTGGAAAACCTCAAGCAAATCGCCAAGGGCATTGCGGCGCAGTTCGGCAGTAACTGCGAGGTAGTGATCCACGAGTTATCCGATCAAAGTGCGTATCACTCCATCGTCGCCATCGAAAACGGGCATGTCACCGGCCGAAAAATTGGAGATGGCCCTTCTCACGTGGTGCTCGAGCAGCTGGGGCAGCCCCGGGACGACATGCCCGATGAGCTGTGCTACCTGACCCGCACCCCCGACGGCAAAATTTTAAAATCCTCCTCCATGTATATCCGGGACAGCAGCGGAAAAATCTGCGCGATTTTCTGCGTGAACTACGATATCTCGGCTCTGACCATGGTGGAGCACGCGGTGCACGACCTCATCGGCACCAAAGAAAGTGAGCGCAAGGAGCCCGAGCGCATCACCCTCAACGTAGCCGACCTGCTGGACGATCTCATTCGCCAGTCTGACGAGCTGGTGGGTAAGCCTGTGGCGCTGATGACCAAGGAGGATAAGATCAAGGCCATCCACTTCCTCAACACCAACGGCGCCATGCTCATCACCAAGTCCGGCGACAAGATCGCCAAGCACTTTGGGATCTCCAAATACACGCTCTATTCTTATTTAGATAGTAAAGTAGGAGGGAATTAACATCATGATCGATCTCACCATCAACCAGGAAGGCCTCAAGCACAACATCCAGAAGGCGCGGGAAAACCACATCGTCATCCCCACCATCGCCCAGATGCAAAATCCCGACCTCATCCCGGAAAAGATCCAGGCCAAGCTCGCCCATACGGGGCTGTGGGACGTGGATCCGGTGAACCTCTTCCGCATCTCCTGGCACAACGAGGCCAAGGAGTCCGGCGGCCTTTTCCAGGCGGTGCCGAACTTCGTGGAGATTCCCTCCAGCCTGTCCGGCGTGCCCTGCCGGATCATCGCCATGGCCGGCAAGTGGTTCCCCACGGGCTGCCACAAGGTGGGCGCCTCCTTCGGCTGCCTGGCGCCCCGGCTGGTGACGGGTCAGTTTGACGCCACCTACCACCATGCCGTCTGGCCGTCCACGGGCAACTACTGCCGCGGCGGCGCCTTCAATTCCAAGCTCCTGGCCTGCGACTCCGTGGCCATCCTGCCCGAGGATATGTCCAAGGAGCGCTTTGAGTGGCTCAAGTCCATCGCCGGGCAGATCATCGCCACCCCCGGCTGCGAATCCAACGTCAAGGAGATCTTCGACAAGACCTGGGAGCTCAAGGCCGACCCCTCCATGATGATCTTCAACCAGTTTGCCGAGATGGGCAATCCCCTGTGGCACTATAATGTGACCGGCGTTGCCCTGGCGGAGCTCTTCGAGGCGGTGAAGAAGTCCGGCCAGACCCTCTCGGGCGCCTGCTTCACCTCCGGCTCCGCGGGCACCATGTCCGCCGGCGATCTCTTGAAGGAGCGCTATCCCCAGATGAAGCTGGCCGTGGGCGAAGCCCTCCAGTGCCCCACCATTTTGAACAACGGCTTCGGCGGCCACCGCATCGAGGGCATCGGCGACAAGCACATCCCCTGGGTGCACAATGTGCGCAACACCGACATGGCCATCGCCATCGACGACGAGGACTCCCAGCGCCTGCTGCGCCTCTTCAACACCCCCGAGGGTCAGGCCTACCTCAAGAACGAGCTGGGTCTTTCCGACGAGCTCATCGAAAAGCTCACCTGGATGGGCATTTCCGGCATTGCCAACGTGCTCTGCTGCATCAAGATGGCAAAGTACTATGAGTTCACCGAGAGCGACGTGGTGGTCACCGTCCTCACCGACTCCGCCGTCATGTACCGCTCCCGCGTCAACGAGCTGAGCGACATGTACGGCGCCTACAACGCCCACGAGGCCTCCCTGGATCACCACCTCCACATGCTCGGCCTCAAGACCGACAGCCTCCTGGAGCTCACCTATGCCGAGCGCAAGCGGGTGCACAATCTCAAGTACTACACCTGGGTGGAGCAGCAGGGCATGAACGTGGAGGATCTCAACGCCCAGTGGTATGACAAGTCCGTCTGGGACACCGTCCACCAGCAGGCCAAGGACTTGGATCAGCTCATCGAGGCCTTCAACGAGGAAAGCGGCGTTTTGGCTTCCCTGTAGGGGCGGATTTTATATCCGCCCGTGCCGCACCGGCGCGTCGGACATACCTTCGCCGAACGCCGCCGGTTCCGACATCCGAGAGGGCAGGCTCCCTTGTGTAAAGGGAGCTGGCAGGCCGAAGGCCTGACTGAGGGATTGTAAGCTGCCGATAACTGCAAGCTCTGATCCCCTCCGTCACGCTGCGCGTGCCACCTCCCCTTGGGCACCAAGGGGAGGCTTATGGCTATCCTATGATCGATCATCCTGGAAAGGAGCATTTCATGCGCCATGTGAAATATGGCCGCTGCGTCAAGTGCGGCAAGACCTATGAGGCCGTGCCGGATCTCACCACCTGTGAGTGCGGCGGCATTTTGGACATTGTCTACGATTACGATTACATCAAGTCCGTCTTCACCAAGGAGACCCTCAAAAACCGGCAGAACTTCACCATGTGGCGCTACCGGGAGCTCTTGCCCGTGGAGGACACCACGCCCGATCCGCCCCTGCGGGTGGGCTGGTCGCCCCTCTATGCGGCCGACCGCCTGGCAGAGCAGCTGGGCATCGCCAAGCTCTATGTGAAGGACGACGGCCTCAACCCCACGGCCTCCTTAAAAGACCGCGCCTCAGCCATGGCTGTGGCTAAGGCGCGGGAGGCGGGCGCCAAGGTTATCGCCTGCTCCTCCACCGGCAACGCCGCCTCGTCCCTCGCGGGCAACGCCGCGGCGGCGGGCTTTGAGACCTATATCTTCGTGCCTTCCCGCGCGCCCAAGGGCAAGGTCGCCCAGCTCATGACCTTCGGCGCCACGGTGATCTCTGTTCAGGGCTCCTATGAGGACACCTTTGAGCTGAGCAAAGCGGCCATCGACCGCTGGGGCTGGTATAACCGCAACGCCGCCATTAACCCCTACCTCTCCGAGGGCAAGAAGACCGTGTCCCTGGAGATCATGGAGCAGCTTAACTGGGTGGTGCCGGACTACATCGCCATCTCCGTGGGCGACGGCTGCACCATCGCGGGTCTCTGGAAGGGCTTGAAGGATCTCTACGCCATTGGCTTCATCGACCGCCTGCCCCGGCTCATCTCTGCCCAGGCGGCGGGCTGCTGCCCCTTGAACCGCGCCATCGCGGAGAATCAGCCCTGGCACCCCATGGAGGAAAATACCCTGGCCGACTCCATTGCCGTGGGCGTCCCCCGCAACGCCGACAAGGCGCTCATGGCCATCCGGGAATCGAACGGCCTGGTGGTCAATGTGACCGACGAGGAAATCATGGCCGCCCAGAAGCTTTTGGGCAGAACCTGCGGCGTCTTCGGCGAGCCCGCCGGCGTCACCGGCACGGCAGGGCTCAAGAAGCTCTGCGAGGAGGGGAAGATTGAGAAGGACGCCACGGTGGTCAGCGTGGTCACCGGCAACGGCCTGAAAGACGTGGCCAACGCCATCGCCTTCTGCGGCGAGCCCATCTCCATCCCCGGCGACATGGACGAACTATTAAAAGCCTTCGATCAGCGAAATATTCACGTAGAGTGACAAACACCCCGGGAATCAATGCATTCCCGGGG
>DVGD01000184.1 GCA_018712905.1 Candidatus Avoscillospira stercoripullorum
GCAAGCTGCCCGGCCAAGTCCTCCATGGAGCCCGTGCGCCCGGCCACAGCCTGGCCAACGGCATAGTCGTCCAGCCGTCCGGGACTGTCGCATCCAGTGCGAAGGCCGGAGAGAAGATAACGCCGGGCGGATTCCAGCTCTTCGTCGGTGATTTCTCCGCGCTTGCACGCCTCCAGCTGGCCGAGGATGCCGTCCAGCGCCACCTGGTACTGGTCAAACTCAATGCCGGAGCCCACCACCATGACGCCCTTGAACTTGTCCACGGAGGAGTTGGCGTAATAGCAAAGGGACTGCTCCTCGCGGATCTTGAGGAAGAGCTTGCTGGTCATCCCAGCGCCGTAGACAGCGTTGAGGAGCATCATAGCCGGATACCGGGGATCATCGGCGGTGATGTCGGTGCGAAGCCCCAGGGCGAGCTTTCCCTGGGTCACGTCCATTTCCTCCTGGATATACTGCACCGGCCGCGTGGGACAAAGCACCTTCGTGGCAGGCACCGCCGGACGCTCCCCGTCGGGAAGTCTCAGAAGAAACAGGGAAAGAGCTTCGCACACGGCCTCCTTCGGCTGCTGCCCCAGGTAGAAAATCTCCACCGGAGAAAAGGCCAGCAGCTGATCCCAGCGCGCTTTGAGGGAGTGGCCATTCACCTGATCCAGGGTGGCCGCCTCGCCCAGCCGGGGCACCGCGTAGGCCTCGCCCCGGCACATGTGCGATAAAAGCCGGTGGATGGCGTAGGCGCGCTTCTCGTTGACCCGGGCGGCGATGGTATTCAAGAGGTTTTGCCGCTCGCTGGAGACAAACTCCGAGACAAAGCCGCCATTCTCCTCCAGCGGCGAAAACAAAAGCGATCGGACAAAGTCCATCATCTCGAAAAACAGCTTCTCTCCGCCGCTATACCGGTCTTCCAGGAAGTCCGCATAGAGGCCGACCAGCTGTGCCTCGCCTTTTTTTCGAACCAATGTGCCCACGGTGGCGCCATAGAGCGTATCCAGCCGCCGGGAGATGGCCTGAATATCGGGATACCCCTCGCAGCCCCGGAGCAGCACCGTGGGAATCAGGGCATTGGGGGCGGCGGTGTCTGCGGCAAGGGGCCTGAGCAGGTTGAAGCTGAAACAGCCCGTTTTAAACCGGTCGGAGTGGACATAGTTGAGCCAGACCCCCGGCTGGAGCATCATACGTTCCGTTGTCATAGCAACATTCCTTTCTAGAACCTTCATTATACAACAAGAAGTGAGAATTGTAAAATAATACTCTTGTGATTTTGCCCTGATTCATGTAAACTATTGTGTAGACTATCCCTGCCCTTGGGGCGGGGCTTTATCAGGAGGCAGCAATGCAGTGGCTGGAATTGTGCATTCAAACCTGCTCCGCCGGGATTGAGCTGGTTGGCGAACGGCTGACCGTGCTGGGTTACGACAGCTTTATTGTGGACGATCAGGCGGAGTTTGAAACTTTTTTGGAGCAAAATAAGCAATATTGGGACTATGTAGACCAGGGACTCCAGAAAAAAATGGAAGGTCTTTCGCAGATCCGCCTCTATCTGGAGGATAACGCCCAGGCCATGGAGACTGTGCGCCACCTCCAGGACGAGCTTCAATTGCTCCGCCGGCAGAACCCCGGCAAGGATCTTGGCACCCTGGAAATTCGAATCTCCAACCTCCAGGACGAGGACTGGGAGAACAACTGGAAGCAGTACTATCAGCCCATCCCCATCGGTAAGCGCCTTGTGGTTGTTCCCCAGTGGCTGGATCCCAACCAGGATCCCGACCGCCTTCCCATCCGGCTGGATCCCGGCATGATCTTCGGCACCGGCGCCCACGCCTCCACGCAGATGTGCATGATGGCGCTGGAGGAGACCATCCACGGCGGAGAAACCGTGCTGGATCTGGGCAGCGGCAGCGGCATCCTCTCCATCACGGCGCTGGTGCTGGGCGCCGCCTCTGCCATCGGCGTGGACATCGACCCCAAGGCCGAGGACATTGCTAGGGAGAACGCAGCCTTCAACGGCATCGGTGCCGACCGCTTCAACGCCGTCACCGGTGACGTCATCGCCGATCAGGCCATGATGGAGCGCTTGGCCGGTCAATACGACATTGTGCTTGCCAATATCGTGGCCGATGTGATTATCCCGCTTTCATCCATTGTTCCACGGTTTTTAAAGCCGGAGGGCGTGTTCATTTGCTCCGGCATTCTGGATCGGCGGCTGGAGGATGTGCGCCAGGCGCTGCACGCGGCAGGACTTTGGGAAGTGTCCGTGCGCACTTTGGAGGATTGGTGCCAGATCACCTGCAAAATCCGGCAGGGAGGCTGAAGCGTTGCGTATCTTTTCCTATCGAAATAAGCTCTTATTGCGCAGGATCCTGGTGATCCTCGCAGTGGTGGCCGCGGTGATCCTGGTCTTTTGCGTGGTGCGCTTTATCTATCTCCAGCGGTATCTGGTCTTCTCCAGCGGCACGGTCTATTTTGACTACGACCAGGAGCTCACCTACGAGAATCTGGAACAGCCTCAGCTCGACGTCTCGGACTTTCCCATTGAAATGGTGGATCCCGAGGAGTCTGTCTCCGTGGGCGGCAGCGATCAGGAGCTGAAGACCCTTTCGGGCTATTACATCACCACCGCCATGATGCAGGACATGACCGCGGTCAATCAGGCGCTGGAGGAAGTGGAATCCTTGAGCGCCTTACTCCTGGACATGAAGAGCATCTACGGCAATTTCTACTTCGCCTCTCCCCTGGCCGGCGCCAACACTGCCAGCGCCGACCTCTCCGCCATCGCCACACTGATTGAAACCCTGGATCGCGAAGGCCGCACCTACCTCATTGCCAGAGTGCCCGCCTTTTCCGACTCCAACTTCGCCCTGGCCAATCAGTCCTGCGGCCTGCCCCTTTCCTCCGGCGCACTTTGGATGGATTCCAACGGCTGCTATTGGCTCAACCCCGCAGATTCCGATGTGCAGGACTATCTGGTTTCCATCGCCCAGGCGCTTTCAGAGCTGGGCTTCGACGAGGTGGTCTTCGACGGGTTCTATTTCCCCGACAGCCAGAACATCGTTTTCGAAGGGGACAAGCAGGCAGCCGTTGCCGCGGCCGCCCAGGCTATTCGCGAAAAGCTGGAAGGCACCCCCATCCGCGTGAGCTTCGGCAGCAGCGATGCCAACGTGGCAGCCAGCGCCGAGCGCGTGTACCTCGCCAGCGAGTCCGGCGCAGAGGTGGCGGGCATCGTGGAGCAGCTCTCTTCCTCCCTCGAAAATCCCGCCGCCCAGGTGGTCTTCTGCACCGCCTCCCGAGACACCCGTTATGAAGGCTACGGCATCCTTCGTCCCCTCCTGGAAAGCGATTCAGAATCATAAGGGAAATCCCCTCAGCACAATTTTGTACTGAGGGGATTTCCCTATTTTCGGCGGGGACAATGACCGGCGCACTGGCTGCAGTCGCCGCAGCAGCCACTGGGATGGCGGCGAATATACCGCACCGCGGCAAAGACCGCTGCGACGATCACCAAGAGGACAAGAATTGTGGCGAGGTTCATGGCTCAAAGCCCCAGCAAAAGGCCAACGGTATGTACCAGCAGCGCAGCGAACCAGGCAATGACACACTGCCCCACCACAACGCCTGCCGCCCACTTGCCGCCCAGCTCCCGGCGAATGGCGGAGATGGCTGCGATGCAGGGTGTATAGAGCAGGATGAAGGCCAAAAGGCTGGCCGCGGTGAGCGGGCTGAGAAATGCCGCCAGGGCGGATCCGGAACCCACCAGCACCGTAAGGGTGGCTACCACGCTCTCCTTGGCCATGAAGCCGGTGATGAGGGACGTGGAGATCTGCCAGGTGCCAAAGCCCAGCGGCTGGAACACCGGCGAGATGAGACCGGCTAGGCTGGCCAGGATACTTCCCTGGGAATCGCTGACCACATTGAGCTTGAGGTCAAAGGTCTGGAGGAACCAGATGACAATGGTGGCCAGGAAAATCACTGTGAAGGCACGGGTGAGGAAGTCCTTGGCCTTGTCCCACAGAAGCTGCCCCACGTTACGAAGGCCGGGCAGGCGGTAGTTGGGAAGCTCCATGACAAATGGCACCGGCTCGCCTCGGAAGAGGGTGCCGCGCAGCAGCAGCGCGAAGAGAATGCCGAAGAGGATACCAGAGAAATAGAGAATTACCATCACCAGGGCGCTGTGCTCGGGGAAGAAGGCGGCAGAGAAGAAGCCGTAGATGGGCACCTTGGCAGAGCAGCTCATAAAGGGCGTGAGCAAAATGGTCATCTTCCGGTCGCGATCGGAGGGCAGCGTTCTGGTGGCCATAACGCCGGGAACCGTGCAGCCAAAGCCGATGAGCATGGGCACAATGCTCCGACCCGAGAGACCGATCTTTCTCAGGAGCTTATCCATCACGAAGGCCACCCGCGCCATATAGCCGCTGTCCTCCAGGATAGACAAGAAGAAGAACAGCGTGACAATCACCGGCAGGAAGCTCAAAACGCTTCCCACGCCGGCAAAGATGCCGTCGATGACCAAGGAGTGCACCACCGGGTTGATGCCATAGGCCGTCAGCCCCTGATCCACCAGCGCCGTCAGCGCCTGAATGCCCATGTCCAGCAAATCCGAGAGGAACGCGCCGATGACGCTGAACGTGAGATAGAACACCAGCGCCATAATCGCGATGAAGGCGGGGATGGCTGTAAATTTTCCGGTGAGAATGCGATCCAGCCGCTGGCTTCTGGCGTGCCCCTTGCTCTCCCGGGGCTTAACCACCGTCTCCCGGCAAACCGATTCGATAAAGCCAAAGCGTATATCGGCGATGGCCGCCGCGCGATCCATGCCGCGCTCCTCCTCCATCTGCTGGATGATGTGCTCGAGCATTTCCTGCTCGTTCTGATCGAGGTTGAGCTTCTCAAGAATCATATGGTCGCCCTCAGCCAGCTTGCTGGCCGCAAAGCGAAGGGGGATCTGCGCGCGTCTGGCGTGATCGTCGATGAGGTGCATGATGCCGTGGAGGCAGCGGTGCACGGCGCCGTTGTGATCCTGCGGGTCACAGAAGTCCGCCCGGCCGGGGCGCTCCTGGTACTTGGCCACGTGGATGGCGTGCTCCACCAGCTCTTCAATGCCCTCGTTCTTAAACGCAGAGATGGGAATGACCGGAATGCCAAGCATCTGCTCCATCTCGTTGACACGAATGGCACCGCCGTTTTCCCGCACCTCGTCCATCATATTGAGCGCCAGTACCATGGGAATGCCCAGCTCCATGAGCTGCATGGTGAGGTAGAGATTGCGCTCAATGTTGGTGGCGTCCACGATGTTGATGATGCCGCGCGGCTTTTCATCCAGCAAAAATGCCCGGGTCACCAGCTCTTCGCTGGTGTAGGGCGACATGGAGTAAATGCCGGGCAGGTCGGTGACCAGGGTGTTCTCCTGGCCTCGGATGGCGCCGTCCTTGCGGTCAACGGTGACGCCGGGGAAGTTTCCCACGTGCTGGTTAGAACCGGTGAGCTGGTTGAAGAGCGTGGTCTTGCCGCAGTTCTGATTGCCCGCCAGGGCAAAGGTGAGCAGCGTGTGATCGGGCAGAGGCTGACCATCCGCCTTGGTGTGATAGATGCCGCTCTGTCCCAGGCCGGGGTGCTTGGCGGAAGAGCGGCGGGGATTCTGCTGCTCCTCCTCCGGCGCTGCCTGGTGGACATCCTCCACATCAATTTTGGCCGCGTCGTCTAGGCGCAGCGTGAGCTCATAGCCGTGAATCCGCAGCTCCATGGGGTCGCCCATGGGCGCAAGCTTCATGAGCGTCACCTCAGCGCCCGGAATGACGCCCATATCCAAAAAATGCTGGCGCAGCGCACCCTCGCCGCCGACCGTGACAACGCGTGCACTCTGACCAGGTATCAGTTCTTTTAGAGTCATAGCATGTTTCCTCCTTGTGATTGAAACAGCACAGACACCAAGATTGTGCGTGTATGCCTTTGAATCAATATAAGAGTACGCATCTTTCCCTGGATTGTCAAGATTTGTGTCGGTTATATTTTAGAAAAACTCTTTCCAGTCAGTGGCGATTTGATCTTGCATGTTCACTGGCAAATGCGTATAATTTTCGTGTTTGAAAGAAGGTGCTGTGATGAAAAAGACCAATCCTCTAGTCTCATTTCTCCGGCGTGAGCCGGTTTTCTCCATTGCGTTTGTCTGCGCGGTGATTTCCGCCTTTTGGGTCAAGCCCTCGGCGGCCTACCTCTCGTACATCGACCTGAGAGTACTTTGCCTCCTCTTCTGCCTCATGGCAGTGGTGGCAGGGCTCCAGGAGGCAGGCGTATTCCTGGTGCTGGCGCAAAAGCTCCTCTCCGGCGAGCTGCCGGTCAGGCGCATTGCGCTGATTCTGATGATCCTGCCGTTTTTCTCCTCCATGCTGGTGACCAACGACGTGGCTCTCATCACCTTTGTGCCCTTTGCCATGCTGGTGCTGGAAATGGTGGATCGCCGCAATCTCATCATCCCGGTGGTGTGCCTGCAGACCATCGCCGCCAACCTCGGCAGCATGGCAACCCCCGTGGGCAATCCTCAAAACCTCTTCCTCTATGCCAAGTTCCAGCTCTCCATGGGAGAATTCCTGGCGCTGCTTTTGCCCATTGTGGCGGTGAGCTTCGTGGTGCTGGCGGCGGCCAGCCTTTATTTCGGCGGCAAAGGCCATATCCGCGTGACCTTCCCCCAACGCGTTACCATCACCAGCGTCAAACGGCTAAGTGTGTATCTTTTACTCTTTGTGCTGTGCCTTTTGTCGGTAAGCCGGGTGCTGCACTATGGGATTCTCACCGCCATCGTCATCGTAGCGCTGCTGCTGGTGAAGCCGGCGCTGCTGCGGCAGGTGGACTACATGCTCCTTTGCACCTTCGTGTGCTTCTTCGTCTTCAGCGGCAACCTGGGGGAAATTCCTGCCGTGAAGGA
>DVGD01000002.1 GCA_018712905.1 Candidatus Avoscillospira stercoripullorum
GGCGGCTTCATCGACATCACCACCACGGCCAAGCATGTGGTCTTCTGCTCCACCTTCACCGGCGGCGGCTTAAAGGTGCGCTTCAGCGAGGAGAAGGGCGTGGAAATTCTCCAGGAGGGCAGATTCCGCAAGCTGGTGGACAGCGTGCAGCAGATCAGCTACAATGGCAAACTGGCCGTTGAACGGGGTCAGAAAATGTGGTATGTTACGGAGAGATGCGTTTTCGAGTTGACGGAAGCGGGCATGGAGCTCATTGAAATTGCCCCTGGCATCGACCTCAAGAAGGATATACTCGATCAGATGGACTTTGAGCCTCTGGTGGCGGAACATCTCCAGGTCACGCCGCTGCGGGTCTACCGCGAGGGCGCCTTCGGCCTGCGGAACGACCTGTTGGCGGACTAAAGCCAGGTAAGTGCCACAAATGCGGGAGGTTACGCAATCATGCGGAAGGATCAGATGTATCCGCTGGGTGAAGTGAGTTCCGGCGGACAGACATACCGGGCGTATCAGATGCCCTTTCAAAATCTATTTGAGACCCTGGAGGCCACCGCCCTTCGCTTTCCCGACAAGGTGGGGCTCATTGACCCGGCGCGGCAGATCACCTACCGTGACCTAAGGCGGGAGGTGGAGCTCTTTGCCGCCTACCTGGCCGGCGCCTGCGGCATTGGCAGGGGCGACCGGGTGGCCATCTGCATGGTCAACAGTATTGACTTTGCCGTGGCTTTTTATGGCGCCCTCAAGCTGGGGGCGGCGGCGGTGTCCCTCAACTCCAAGCTCTCCGGCGACGAAATGGCCTTTATCCTCCGCGACAGCGAGGCGCGATGCCTGGTGGTGGATACCCGCTGGTATCCCAAGGTGGAGCCCAAGCTCCCCGAGACAGATGTGCGGCATACCCTTTTCTGCCAGGTGCTGCCTGCCGGTTCGGGCTTTGGAACCTACCTCAGCCAGGCGGCGGACTGGCCTGTGCCGGAGACAGTTCGAGACGATTCCCTGCCGGGAAATATCATGTATACCTCCGGCACCACCGGCAAGCCCAAGGGCGCGGTGATGACCCACTTCAACCTGATGCAGGGTATGTATGCCTATGTGGTGGAGGGGGATCTGGACGATGCCGAGCGCACGGTGATCTCCGTGCCGGTGTTTCACATCACCGGCCTCAACTGCCTTTTGACGGTGTTCCTGTTCCTGGGCGCGCTGGCGGTGCTGGTGCCCTACTTCCATGCCGAGGATGTGCTGGATCAGATGGTGCGCTACCGCGCTACACATATCCACGCCGTGGCTACGGTGTTTATTCTCCTGGAGGCGGCCATGCAGAACCGGGGAGACCTCACGGATCTGCGGGCGGCGCTCTGCGGCGGCGGCTTTATCAGCCGGGAGACCATTGCCCGGTTCTGCCGCAAGGCGCCCAACTGCAAGTTCCACCCGGTCTACGGCATGACCGAAACCGCCGGCGCGGGCACCTTCTTCCCAGGCCACTGCCTTGATTCCGAGATTGTGGACTCCTGCGGCAAGGTCAACGCCAACTGCGAAATCCGCATTCTGGACGACAACGACCAGCCGGTGCCCACGGGTACCAGCGGTGAGATCTGCTTCCGGGGCGCCTTCGTCATCGCCCGGTACCTCCGTCCCGAGGGCAACGCCGCCATCCGGGACGGCTGGCTCCACAGCGGCGACATCGGCTGTTTCGACGAGCAGGGCTATCTCTACATCAAGGATCGGAAAAAGGATATGATTAACCGCGGCGGCGAGAAGGTCTTCTCCCTGGAGGTAGAAAATGTCATCATGGAGTATGGCGGCATCAAGCAGGCCGTGGTCTTTGCTGTGGACGACAGCCTCTATGGCGAGGTACCCGCGGCAGTGGTCATTCCTGAGGCCGGTGTGGAGGTTGACCCCGAGGCGCTGCGCAACTACCTCCGGGAGCACCTGGCGCACTACAAGGTGCCTGTCTACCTGGAGGTGCGCACCGGTGTGCCGGTCACTGCCAGCGGCAAGGTGCCTAAGTTCCTGCTCCGCCAGGAATTCAACGAAAAATACGCAAAGTAGAGGAGGATTCACGTGGAGCTGAGAAAAGCCGCCCAAACCATCATCGACCGCGCCATCGCCGCGGCGCAGCCGGGGGAGGCCGTACGCCGTGCGCTGGAGCAGCAGCCTCTCTCCGGGGCTTTGTATGTGGTGGCCATCGGCAAGGCGGCCTGGCAGATGGCCGACGCCGCCTATGCTGCGCTGGGTAGCGCCATCCGCGCCGGCGTGGTCATCACCAAGTATGGCCACAGCCGGGGCGACATCGGAACCTTAACAATCTTTGAAGCCGGCCATCCGGTACCCGATGAAAACTCCTATCGCGCTACCCAGGCGGCCATCGACCTGGTGACGCCCTTGGGGGAAGGGGATACGGTGCTCTTCCTGGTGTCTGGCGGCGGCTCGGCACTCTTTGAAAAGCCCCTGGTGGCAGCGGCGGAGCTGGAAGAGATCACTGGTCAGCTCCTGGCCTCCGGCGCGGAGATCACCGAGATGAACACCATCCGCAAGCGCCTCTCCGCGGTGAAGGGCGGTCGGTTTGCCCAGCTCTGCGCTCCGGCCAAGGTGTTTTCCATCGTGCTCTCGGATATCATCGGCGACCCGCTGGATATGATCGCCTCGGGTCCTGCCTACCCCGACAGCTCCACGGCGGAAATGGCTCAGGAAATTGCCCGGCGCTATGGCCTGCGGCTCTCGCCCACGGCTTGGAGCTGCCTGGCACAGGAGACGCCCAAGGCTCTTTCCAATGTGACCACGGCGGTCACCGGCAGCGTGACCCAGCTTTGCGAAGCTGCTTCCGCCGCCTGCTGGGAGATGGGCATTGAGCCGCATATCCTCACGGCCAGCCTCTGCTGCACGGCGCGGGACGCGGGCAGCTTCCTTGCCTCCATTGCCCAGTTCCACCGAGATGTGCCGCATCCCACGGCCTATATCGCCGGGGGCGAGACGGTGGTGAAGCTCACCGGCAAGGGCAAGGGCGGCAGGAATCAGGAGCTGGCGCTATCGGCTGCGGAGGGCATCCGGGGGATGAACCATGCTGCCATCTTCTCTCTGGGCTCCGACGGCACCGACGGTCCCACCGACGCCGCGGGCGGCTACGTGGACGGTACCTCCGCCGCCCGGCTGGCTGCCCAGGGCATCTCCATTGCCAATGTTTTGGCCGATAACGACGCCTACCACGCCTTAAAGGCCATTGACGGCCTCATTATGACCGGCCCCACCGG
>DVGD01000185.1 GCA_018712905.1 Candidatus Avoscillospira stercoripullorum
TCCACCTTGGTGGCGTAGCCGCAGTCGGTGGTGACGATTTCGCCGTCCACCAGGCCGATGACCGCCCGGGGACGGGGATCCCGGAAGTCCTCCAGCTTGAGATGGGGCAGGTGGAAGGTGTCGTGGGCGCGATCCAAAAGGGTCTTCTCGATCTCCGGCGCGGGGAATTCCTTCACCTGCCCGTCGTACCAGAGCTTGCCGCGCTTGAACACCATCTGCACGGTGAAGGAATCAAAGTCGTCGATGATGGCGAAGTCCGCCAGATATCCCGGGGCGATGGCGCCGCGGTTGTTGAGCTGATAGTAGCGGGCGGCATTGTGGGTGGCGGCCTTCACCACGAGAATGGGGTCGGCGCCCTGCTGGATCGCCCGGCGGCAGTTATAGTCAATGTGTCCCTTCTCCAGAAGGTCGCTGGGGTGCTTGTCGTCGGAGCAGAACATGCACCGGTCAGCGTACTTGGGTGTGAGCAGGGGCAGGAGGGCATCTAAGTTCCGGGCGGCGGTGCCCTCGCGGATCATGATGTACTGCCCCAGGCGAAGCTTACCCAGGGCATCGTCCAGATCGTAGCACTCGTGGTCGGAGTAGACGCCCGCGGCCACGTAGGCGTTGAGGTCTTTGCCGGCAAGCCCCGGCGCGTGGCCGTCGATCTTCTTGTGGTGCGCCTGGGCGGCGGTGATTTTCTCCAGCACCTGGCTGTCGCCGGCCACGGTGCCCACGTAGTTCATCATCTCCGCAAGACCCCGCACCCTGGGGTGCTCGTAGAAGGGGTCGATGGCGCGGTAATCGAGCACCGCGCCGGATTCATCCAGCGGCGTTGCCGGTACGCAGCTTGGCAGCATGAACCACACGTCCATGGGGAGGTTTTCCGTGGCCTGGAGCATGAAGTCGATGCCGTCGATGCCCATGACGTTGGCAATCTCATGGGGATCGGTGACCACGGTGGTGGTGCCGTGGGGCAGGAGCGCCCGGCACAGCTCCGCCGGAGAGACCAGGGCGCTCTCCAAGTGGATGTGGCTGTCCACAAAGCCCGGCAGGACGATCCGGCCGGACATGTCGTATTCCACGTGTCCCTGGTAGCTTCCCATGCCCACGATGAGCCCGTCGGCCACGGCGATGTCGCCCTGGAGAATCTCATCGGAAAAGACATTGAGATAGCGCGCGTTCTTTAAAACCAGATCCGCAGGGCTTCTGCCCGCGGCCACGTCCACGATGTGCTGCTTGATGATGGTGTTGCGTCGAATCTTCCCGGCGTAGCTCTCTGCCATGGGGATCATCCTTTCTTTTGAAAATTTGATTGTACCCATGATACCACCTTTCGGTCTGCATTTCCACAAAAATTGTTTGTGCGGTGATGCCATAGATTTTTTCTTCGGGAATTTGTGAAAATAGCCTTGACATCCGGGGATTTTTTGTTATAATAAAATCCGCATTTGAGATGCGGGTGTAGCTCATCCGGTAGAGCGCCACCTTGCCAAGGTGGAGGTAGCGAGTTCGAGCCTCGTCACCCGCTCCAAAAATCCCGAACGCTTTGGCGTTCGGGATTTTACTTTTTCACTCTATGACTCGGGACAGGGACATGATCTGAACAGAATCTATTCACTTCACAAGTTGACGAACCGAAGATTGTCTGATAAGATATGGAATATTACAATGAAAGGAGAAGGTCTTCAACTTATGGATGACGGTGACAGTAACGCCCCCACCAAGCCTCCCTCGTACAATTATGAACAGAATCGAATGAGACATGGCCTGTACTTTCGCGAATAATGTGACAGGTCGTGTCTTTTTGCGCTTTTTTCTGTAATTGTTATGATTTGAGGAGGTACTTACAATGGAAAATTCTATCTTATTTATGATTTTACTGCAGGTGTTTCTGATCCTGCTCAACGCAGTCTTTGCCAGTGCGGAGATTGCAGTAATTTCTATCAATGACGCCAAGCTGGCCCGAATGGCGGCGGAGGGAGACAAACGGGCCGTGCGTCTGGCTCGTCTGACCAGCCAACCGGCCCGCTTTCTCGCCACCATCCAGGTGGCCATCACTCTGTCCGGCTTCCTGGGCAGCGCCTTTGCGGCGGAAAACTTTTCAGACGGCCTGGTCAATTGGCTGGTAAGCCTGGGTGTGGGCATTCCCGCTGCTACCCTGGACGCCATCGCCGTGGTCATCATCACGCTGGTTTTGTCCTACTTTACCCTGATCTTTGGTGAGTTGGTTCCCAAACGGGTGGCCATGCGTAAGGCAGAGTCTCTGGCGCTGGGAATCTCCGGCCTGATCTCCGCCATCGCCAAGCTGTTTGCCCCCATCGTGTGGTTCCTGACTGCTTCTACCAATGCCGTCCTCCGCCTGCTTGGCATCGACCCCAATGCCGAGGAGGAGACCGTCAGCGAGGAGGAGATCCGCATGATGGTAGACGTGGGCAGCCAGAAAGGTACCATTGACAACGAAGAAAAGCAATTCATCCAAAACGTCTTTGAGTTTGACGACTTGACCGCCGGGGAGATTGCCACCCATCGAACCGATCTGACCATTCTGTGGCTGGAGGAGAGCATGGAGGAGTGGGCTGCGACCATCCACAACAGCCGCCACACCCGGTATCCTGTGTGCGGAGAATCCGCGGATGATGTGGTGGGTATCCTCAATGCAAAAGATTACTTCCGCCTGACGGACCGGAGCCGTGAGACCGTACTGGAACAGGCGGTGGAGACCCCCTATTTGGTACCTGACAGCGTCAAGGCAGATGTGCTGTTCCGCAACATGAAAGGTGGCTGTCATCCCTTGGCGGTGGTGCTGGACGAATATGGCGGCATGACGGGCATTGTTACCATCAACGATCTTGTGGAGCAGCTGGTGGGAGATCTGGGCGAGGAGGATATATGCCGAAACGCCCTACCCCTGATCGAGGCTGTGGACTCCGGCACCTGGAAGATCCGTGGAGAGGCGCCTCTGGAGGAGGTTGCCCAAACACTTGGTGTCTCGCTGCCCTGTGAAGACTTCGATACCTTTAACGGACTGATCTTTGGGGCCATGGCCACCATTCCCGAGGATGGATCCACCATTGAAGTGGAAACCGCCGGCCTGGTGATCCGGGTCACCGAGATCCGAAATCATCAAGTGGTAACTGCGGTGGTTCGCTTGGCAGAGCAGCAGAACACCGAAAAGCAGGAACATAATAGAGGTGAGCATGCGTAATCTGTCGTTAAAACCTGTCACCAGCAAAAATCGCAGGGCTGCTGAGAAGTTGGAGGTATTTCCACACCAGACAGAGTTTACAGGCTGTAGAAAAACCCCGCAGAAGACTGATGTGACAGAGCAGCGGGGGGTGTGTGCGGGGGGCAAAAAGCCCACCGCGCGTTCAATCAAACAGGATTTTGAAACTTTTTTGAAAGTTTCAAAATCCGCACAGCGTGGCGAAAAGACTTTTTCGACACGCTGTTT
>DVGD01000186.1 GCA_018712905.1 Candidatus Avoscillospira stercoripullorum
TCTCCACCGGGATGTTTGGATAAGGAATGAGGAACCACCGGACGTGGGTGTAGGGGCGCATTGTATATGCGCCCGGGGGAGGCACCTGCGAAATTGCAGGAACGGGCGGATATGTAATCCGCCCCTACAGGGTGCGGTGGAAATTTGTAGGGGTCGATGTCCTCATCGACCCGTGCCGCGAAGCGGCTCACGACCACGCTTCCGGTTTTCTCGTAGGGGCGGGGTTTATCCCCGCCCGCGGGTCGATCGGAGATCGACCCCTACAGGGTGCGGTGGGAATTGTAGGGGTCGATGTCCTCATCGACCCGTGCCGCGAAGCGGCAAAAAAAATGGCGCCTCCGAATTTCGGAGGCGTCTTTCGTTTCACATTATCTGTAGACGGCGCTCTTGAGCGACTCGGGCAGAAACTCCAGGGTCTCGCCGATGTTGGCAATCTTCTTGTGGAAGTCCAAATCCTCGCTCACCACCATCACCGGCTTGGAGAAGTCCAACGCAAACAGGCCGATGAAGCTCTTGGCATCCACAATGACGCTGCCGTCCTGGGAGTGAAGACCCACGTCCTCGGGGCACTGCGTGGCCAGGTACTGAACCTTCTGGAGTTCTTCAATGTTGTGGAAATGTTTCGTGGTAACCATAGGAATGCTCCTTTCATTAGGTTCGGTAAACATTTACCGATAAAGAATTATTGATTTCTTAACTACGGTCACAGCATACTCGCTTTTGGAGGATTTGTCAATATCTAAATGCTAAATTTGTGTAACATAGACAAAAAATTCCGTCCACAGGCGGCGTACTGTTGCTAATCGCTGGAAAACAGATGCGATTTGAACACGAATTCACGCAATTATCCCGGGCTTGTCCCGGATTTACCCCAAAAAACCAAACGAATCGGCCAAACGCGGGAGGGACTTGCGGCTTTGGCCTCGACCCATTATAATAGTACAAACTGCAAAGGAAAGGATGATCCCCATGTGCGCCACCTATGAAAGCCTGAGCAAAAAGCAGCGTCAGGCGGAATTTACCAAGGTCAAGTCTCACTTTGATTCTCTCAAGGAGCTGGGACTCAAGCTCAACATGGCGCGCGGCAAGCCGGGCAAGGAGCAGCTGGATCTGGTGAGCGATATTCTCACGGTGATGGTCAGCCCTGCCGACTGCGTCAGCGACGGCGTGGACGTGCGCAACTACGGCGAGCTCACCGGCATTCCCGCGGCCAAAAGGCTCTTTGCCGACATCTTAGGCTGCAAGCCGGAGGAGTGCATCATCGGCGGCAACGCCAGCCTCACCCTCATGTACGACACCATCTCCAAGGCCTACACCCACGGCCTCCTGCACAGTGAAACACCCTGGAGCAAGCTCGACAAGGTCAAGTTCCTCTGCCCCGCCCCGGGCTACGACCGCCACTTCAAGATCACCGAGTCCTTCGGCGCGGAGATGATCGTGGTGCCCATGACGGAAGCGGGTCCCGACATGGATCTCGTGGAAGAGCTGGTGAAGGACGAGGCAGTCAAGGGCATGTGGTGCGTGCCCAAGTACTCCAACCCCGACGGCATCATCTACTCCGACGAGACCATCAAGCGCATCGCCAACTTAAAGCCCGCCGCCAAGGACTTCACCCTCATGTGGGACAACGCCTACTGTGTCCACGAGTTTGACGGGGACTTTGTGCCCTTTGCCGACATCATCTCCCTGTGCCGCGAGGCGGGCAACCCCGACATGGTCTGGGAGTTTGCCTCCACGTCCAAGATCACCTTCCCCGGCGCGGGCGTGTCGGTGATGGCATCCAGCGTGGAGAACGTTGCCTATATGGAAAAGCTCTTAACGGTGCAGACCATCTCCTACGACAAGGTCAACCAGCTGCGCCATGTGAAGTATTTAAAGGATAAGGCGCACACCCTGGCGCTCATGAAGCGCCACGCGGAGATCCTCCGGCCGAAGTTCCAGTGCGTCCTCCGGTGGCTGGATCAGGAGATCGCCCCGCTGGGCATCGCCACGTGGCAGCGCCCCAAGGGCGGCTACTTTGTAAGCGTCAACACCGCGCCGGGTCTTGCCAAGCGCACCTTGGCGCTTTGCAAAGAGGCGGGCGTAGTCATGACCGGCGCCGGCGCCACGTTCCCCTATGGAAAGGATCCGAAGGATAGTAACATCCGCATCGCCCCCAGCCTTCCCCCGGTGGCAGAGCTGGAGCAGGCCATGGACGTGTTCTGCACGTGCCTCAAGCTCGCGGCACTGGAGCAGGCGTAAATAAAGGCTCCCCTGTGAAGGGGAGCTGGCAGGCCGTAGGCCTGACTGAGGGGTTGTAAGCTGGCGGTCATCGCAAGTTCTGATCCCCTCCGGCACGCAAGCGCGCCACCTCCCCTTGGGCACCAAGGGGAGGCTTTTTTTGCGCCGCCTGGCGGTCGGGTCGATGAGGACATCGACCCCTACAAACCGCACCAAAAGGCTCCCCTGTGAAGGGGAAAAAAGCTCGCGCAGCGAGACTGATTGAAGAATTCTTGAACTGCCGGCCTTGGCCGGGAGTTCTAGGGGCAAAGCCCCGTAGAATTCTCCATCCAGCTTTGCTGGAGGGGTTGTATGCCTCCGGTCATCGCAAGTTCTGATCCCCTCCGGCACGGCTTCGCCATGCCACCTCCCCTTGGGCACCAAGGGGAGGCTTTTTTTGCCCCTGCCTCTTCCCCCTTCCCTCCCATATCCCCCCTATCCCCATGGGATTTCGGGTGCTCCTTTGTGCCGCTCTCACCCGCAAAGCCTGGAAACACCGGACTTTCCGGGCTTTGTTCATTCTAACCAATTGCGAGAAGTTTCGCGAATCGCGTTGACTTCCCAATGAGAACTTGGTAGAATAAGGCCAGTGAAAGAGGATTGTCCGGAGGTCAAAGGGGGCTTCTGGTCATTCTTCATGCGATGGAACGGTTTCCCCGCGGCTTGCCGCCCGGATCATCGCAGCAAAAAGCGCTACTATTATGAAAGTAGGAGGACAATACATTGAAGGATTGGAAGGATTGGGATCGCCTAATCACAGTCGACCAAATGGAAGAAGCGACTGCAAGCCTTTTGGAAACCGGCGCAAAAGTCGGTGCTGATTCCTGGCAGCAGCGCGTCAAAAACCAGACCCCCCACTGCGGCTTCGGCGAAGCAGGCACCTGCTGCCGCATCTGCTCCATGGGTCCGTGCCGCATCACCAAGAAGGCGCCCCGCGGCATCTGCGGCTGCGACGTCCACGGCATCGTCGCCCGGAACTACCTGCGTTTCACCGCCGGCGGCTCCGCCACGCACTCCGACCACGGCCGCTCCATCGCCCACACCCTGTACCTGGCCAAGCCCGACGGCGCCTACCAGGTCAAGGATCCCGAAAAGCTCAAGAGAATCGCCAAGGAGTGGGACATCGAAACCGAGAATAAGGATATCTACGACCTGGCGCACGAAGTGGCGCTCACCGGCCTCATGGAGTACGGCAAGCCCTTCGGCACCCAGCGCTTTACCAAGCGCGCCCCCGAGCACACCCAGGAGCTCTGGGACAAGGCCGGCATCACCCCCCGCGCCATCGACCGCGAGGTCTCCCAGTCCATGCACATGACCCATATGGGCTGCTCCTCCCTCCCCGAGGCGCTGATCCGCCAGTCCCTGCGCGCCGGCCTGTCTGACGGCTGGGGCGGCTCCATGATGGGCACCGAGCTCTCCGACGTGCTCTTCGGCACCCCCAAGCCCATCGACACCGAGGCCAACATCGGCGTCATGGAGAAGGACATGGTCAACATTGTTGTCCACGGCCACGACCCCTCCCTCTCTGAGATGGTCGTGTTCTACGCCCAGGATCCCGAGATGATCGCCCTGGCCAAGGCCAACGGCGCCAAGGGCATCAACGTCTGCGGCGTGTGCTGCACCGCCAACGAAGTGGCCATGCGCCACGGCATCCCCATGGCCGGCAACTTCCTCCAGCAGGAGAATGTCGTCCTCACCGGCGCCTGCGAAGCCATCGTGGTGGACGTGCAGTGTATCTTCCCCGCCCTGGGTCCCCTCAGTAAGTGCTTCCACACCAAGTTCGTCACCACCTCTCCCATCGCCCGGATGCCTGACTCGGAGTACATCGAGTTCCACGAGGAGACCGCGGCGGAGAACGCCAAGGCCATTGTGAAGATGGCGGTGGAGAACTTCAAGAACCGCAACCAGGATCTCGTCAACATTCCGCAGCTCAAGAGCAAGGCTCGCGTGGGCTACTCCGTGGAGGCCATCAAGAAGTGCCTGGACGGCGTCACCAACTCCCATGTGGACGAGCTGGGCACCCTCAAGCCCCTGGCCGATGTGGTCAAGGCCGGCGTGCTCCGCGGCGCTGTGGCCATGGTCGGCTGCAACAACCCCAAGGTCCGCCCCGACACCGCCCACATTGAGCTCATGAAGAAGCTCCTCAAGAACGATATCATCGTCGTCGTCTCCGGCTGCTCCGCCCAGGCTGCCGCCAAGGCCGGCCTGATGGATCCCGAGGCCAAGGAGTTCTGCGGCGAAGGCCTCAAGCGCGTGTGCGAGCTGGTGGGCATCCCGCCTGTCCTCCACATGGGCTCCTGCGTGGACATCTCCCGTATGATGATCCTGGCCTCGGACCTTGCCAAGGACTGGGGCTGCAACATCTCCCAGATCCCGCTGTGCGGCTGCGCCCCCGAGTGGATGAGCGAGAAGGCCGTCTCCATCGGCAACTACGTCGTCTCCACCGGCATCGACACCTTCCTGGGCGTCGATCCCTACTCCAAGGGCTCCGAGGAAGTCACCGAGCTTCTCCAGGGCGAGACCGGCATCAAGACCTGGGTCGAGGCCAACTACACCGTGGAGCTGGACATCGAGAAGATGGGCGACATGATGATCGAGCGCATTGAAGCAAAGCGCGCCGCCCTGGGTATCTAATCTAACGTAAACGAGGTCTTTGCTATGAAAATCGCAGTCACCGGCAAGGGCGGCGTGGGCAAAACCACCCTGGCCTCCACCTTAGCCCGGCTCTATGCCGACGAGGGACGGCCTGTGCTGGCCGCCGACGTGGATCCCGACGCCAACCTGGGGCTTGCCCTGGGCTTGACCGAGGAGGAGGTCAATTCCATTGTCCCCGTCTCCAAGATGAAGGAGCTGGCCAAGGAGCGCACCGCCGCCAACGAGAGCAACACCTTCTATAAATTAAATCCCCAGGTCTCCGATTTGCCGGATAAGCTGAGCAAGGATTGTAACGGCGTCAAGCTCCTGGTCATGGGCACCGTGGACACTGGCGGCAGCGGCTGCGTGTGTCCCGAGCATGTGATGCTCAAGGCCATTCTCTCGAGCCTGGTCTTCCGCAAGGACGATGTGGTCATCATGGACATGGAGGCCGGTCTCGAGCACTTGGGACGGGGCACCGCCAGCATGATGGATCAGTTCATCGTGGTCATCGAACCGGGCGCCCGGTCGGTGCAGACCTTTGGCCGGATCAAGGATTTGGCCAGGGACATCGGCATCACCAAGGTCAAGGTGGTGGCCAACAAGGTGCGCGACAAGTCCGACGAGGAATTCGTCCGCACCCATATCCCGCCGGAGGATCTCCTGGGCATGATCCACTACAATCCCCAGGTCATCGACGCCGACCGCAAAGGCCTCTCTCCCTACGATATGAGCCCTGAGGCCGTGGAGGAAATCCGCGCCATCAAGGCCGTGATCGACGCACAACAGTAACGATTCGAAAGGAATGAACATAGAATGGCATTATTTGAACGCGTATTCCGCGGCTCTGACGAGATGTTTGCCAAGGCCGAGGCCGACGTCAACCAGCTTGTCGCCGAGCTGGGCGCCGACGCTCCCCTCACCATGCCCAGCACCGCTTATTACTTAGCCTGCATCTATGCCTACATCGGCAAGAAGGTCACCACCGTTGGGGAGCTCCAGGCTGTCCTCGCCGACGTCAAGGCCATGATGCTCCGCGAAAATCGTACCAACTCCATCTTCTCCTCCGGCGTGGGCACCGCCATCGCCGCCGAGATGATCGAGGCCTGCAAGTACGCCCGCTCTGCCGCTCCCTATGAGGGCACCCATTACCATGGCCACTTCGCCGACGCGGAAGTCCGTGAGCTGGGCGTGCCCCTGGTCACCGGCGACATCCCCGGCTTCGTGGTCATGATCGGCCCCGCCCCCACGGCTGAGGAGGCTGTGGAGACCATCAAGGGCTATCAGTCCCGGGGCATCTTCGTCTTCCTCATCGGCGGCATCATTGAGCAGGCCGTGGAGAAGGGCGTGTCCATGGGCTTCCCCGTGCGTGTGGTCCCCGTGGGCGAGGACATCTGGGCGGTTGGCCATGTCATCAGCCTGGTCGTCCGCGCGGCCATGATCTTCGGCAACATCCAGCCCGGCGATTGGGACGGCTTCCACAAGTACACCTTCGACCGCATCAACGCCTTTGTCAACGCCTATAAGCCCGTCAACGACATCACCGTGGCCTGCGGCGCCGGCGCCATCAAGATGGGCTTCCCCGTCATCACCAACGACCACGACGATATGTGGGCCGTGCCGAAGAGCCTCATCATCTATGACAACACCCAGGACTGGATCGACACCTCCCTGGAGGCCCGCGGCATCAAGCTCAAGATCACCAAGATCGACATTCCCGTGGCCTACTCCTCCGCCTTCGAGGGCGAGATCATCCGCCGCGGCGATATGCAGATCGAAATCGACGGCTCCCGCAAGGACTGCTTCGAGCTGGTGCGCACCAAGGACGCCTCCGAGATCGAGGATCACAAGATCGAGGTCGTGGGTCCCGAGATGGACGAGTTCGAGGTCGGCACCAAGATCTCCCTGTCCTACACCGTGGAAGTGGCCGGCAAGACCATGCAGCCCGACTTCGAGCCCGTGTTCGAGCGGAAGATCCACCAGTTCCTCAACTGCGTGGAGGGCTTGATGCACACCGGCCAGCGCGACATGATCCGCATTCGTGTCTCCAAGGCCGACTTCGAGGCCGGCTTCCGGTTCAAGCACATCGGCGAAGTGCTCTATGCCAAGATTAAGTCCGAGTTTGACACCGTGGTGGATAAGTGCCAGGTGCGCATCGTCGTCGGCGACGAGGAGAACGCAAAGCTTCGCAAGGAGGCCAACGAGGTCTTCAATGTCCGTGACGAGCGCCTGAAGACCATGACCGACGAGTCCGTGCCGGTGTTCTACTCCTGCATCATGTGCCAGGCCTTCTCCCCCAGCCACGTCTGCATCGTCACCCCCGAGCGTCTGGGTCTCTGCGGCGCCGTTTCCTGGCTGGACGCCAAGGCCACCAACGAGCTGGATCCCCAGGGTCCGTGCCAGGTGGTCACCAAGGAGCGCTGCATCGATGAGCGCACCGGCCGCTATGAGGACGTGGACGAGGCCGTGGCCGAGTTCTCCCACGGCGCGCTGGAGCACGTCACCCTGTACTCCCTGCTGGAGGATCCCATGACCTCCTGCGGCTGCTTCGAGTGCATCTGCGGCATCGAGCCCTGCTCCATGGGCGTGGTCATCACCTCCCGTGAGTTCCCCGGCATGACCCCCCTGGGCATGACCTTCTCCGAGATGGCCTCCATGACCGGCGGCGGCGTCCAGACCCCCGGCTTCATGGGCCACGGCAAGCACTACATCGCCTCCAAGAAGTTCCTCAAGGCCGAGGGCGGCGTTGTGCGCCTGGTTTGGCTGCCCAAGGATCTCAAGGAGCAGATCCGCGACAAGCTCAACGAGACGGCCAAGGAGCTCTTCGACGTGGACAACTTCGCCGACATGGTGGCCGACGAGACCACCTGCCCCAACGGCGACCCCGAGGAGCTGATGACCTTCCTGTCCGAGGTGGGTCACCCGGTTCTGGGTCTCGAGCCCCTGGATATGTAAAAGAATTGAAAACCGGCTGCTTCGGCAGCCGGTTTTTTTGTAGGGGCGGATGCCCACATCCGCCCGACGGCCGCTAGGCCGCTGACGCGGCACGGGTCGATGTGGGCATCGACCCCTATGAACCGCTTCTGTAGGGGCGGATTTTATATCCGCCCGGGGCAGTATCGATTTCGCAGGTGCCATCCCGGGCGCATATTCAATGCGCCCCTACATCCATGCTCCCAGTTGGGGCATCTTCCACAAAACTTTCCACAGTTTCCACAGAGTTATCCACCGCCTTTGTGGAAAAATCTCGCGAGATTCCTTGCAATGGCAGTACAGTCTGTGATATAATTTATATTGAATTATTCTGTTTATTTCCCGCAATTGCCATGGAAACGCCATAGAAAGGAGTCGATCATGTACTCTTCGGCCTATGTCTGGGCGAAGGTTCTCACCCACATGGAAAACCTCCTGAGCACCACCGTGATCTCCACCTGGTTTGACGATGCCGAGGTGGTGGAGCTCACCGAAAACAAGCTGGTGCTCTACTCTCCGTCGGAGTTTCGGAAGAATATCATCGAAACCCGCTGCGTCGGCCACATTCAGGACGCTATGAAGGAGCTCTTCGACATGAATGTGGAGGTGCAGGTGCTCTCCGGCGAAGAGGTGGAGGCCTACAAGCAAAAGGGCAGAACCCCCCAGTTTATCGAGTATAACCCCCAGTTCACCTTTGACCGGTTCGTGGTGGGGCCGTCCAACCGCTTCGCCCACGCCGCGGCCATCGCCGTGGCCAACCGCCCCGCCGAGACCTATAACCCCCTTTTCATCTACGGCCCCAGCGGCCTTGGCAAGACCCACCTCCTCTACGCCATCGCCGG
The DNA here is from genome assembly GCA_018712905.1 of Candidatus Avoscillospira stercoripullorum. Lineage (GTDB taxonomy): Bacteria > Bacillota > Clostridia > Oscillospirales > Oscillospiraceae > Avoscillospira > Avoscillospira stercoripullorum. The sequence goes on from DVGD01000186.1 coordinate 8,709, forward strand.
GGAGATCAACTACCGCCACCCGGACTACAACATCATCTACATCAAGGGCGATCAGTTCACCAACGAGCTGATTCAGGCGCTTCAGGAGGGCAAAAACGCGGAATTCCGCAACAAATACCGCAATGCCGACCTCTTCTTGGTGGACGATATCCAATTTATCTCCGGCAAGGAGTCCACCCAGGAGGAGTTCTTCCATACCTTCAATAATCTCTATGAAAACCACAAGCAGATCGTCCTCACCTCCGACCGGCCGCCGTCCGACCTCTTGCGGCTGGAGGATCGGCTGAAGACGCGCTTTGAATGGGGTCTCATCGCCGACATCAACCCGCCGGACTACGAGACCAGAATGGCCATCATCCGCAACAAGTCCGACTCCCTGGGCATGGACATGCCCGACGACGTCTGCTCTTACATCGCCGAGAACATCACCACCAACATCCGCCAGATCGAGGGCACAGTGAAGAAGATCAAGGCCTACTGGGAGCTCACGGGCATGGAGATCAACGTGGGCAACGTCTCCCGCGCCATCAAGGACATGTATAAGGGCAAGGCCGACACGCTGCCCACCCCCAGCCTCATCATCAGCGAGGTGGGCAAGTTCTATAACATCGACGACGATACCCTCCGGGGCACCCTCAAGAATAAAGGCACCGCCGAGGCGCGGCAGGTGGCCATGTACTTAATCCGCAAGATGACGAATTTAAGCCTCCCGGACACGGGCAAGGAGTTTGGCCGGGATCACTCCACGGTCCTGCACTCGGTGCGAAAGATCGAAAAAGCATTGTCCGACAGCAAAAATCCCTTAAACGAAACCATCCGGGACATCATGGCCAACATCAACAGCAAATTGTAATTGTTCCGCCGCACCCGTAGGGGCGGATCTCCGAGCCGCCCGTCGGCCGAAGGCCGCTTCGCGGTCGGGTCGATGAGGACATCGACCCCTACAAATTTCCACCGCGCACCCGTAGGGGCGGATTATATATCCGCCCGTGGCAGTCGCAATTCCGAGGGTGCCTCCCCGGGCGCATATACAATGCGCCCCTACACCCACGCCGGAGGTTTGCCATCCATCCCGATTTTCAAACTTTTCCCTATGTTTTAACAGGAGAGATTTTGTCAAAAATTTCTCCACAGGGACTGTTCACTGTGGAATGTTTCCTGTGGAAATCCCCGCGTCACAAATTTCCCCCATTGCCCCTGTGGAAAGGTCGAAATTTGTCCACAAGGGGGTGTGGAGGCGCAGCCCTTGCAATTCCTGGCTTCGCGCCACTTTTCCACATAAAATCGTACTACTACTGCTGCTGCTACATATATCCTCTCTTTCTATTAGAGAGAAAGACTGCAAATGCGCCGATCTTCCCGGGGGCTGTGGAAAACCCGGCGGCACAAAGGAGGCTCATCTATGAAATTTTCCTGCGATAAAAATCTCTTGGTCAGCGGCATCTCCATCGCCTCGCGCACCGTGGCGCAGAAGAGCTCCATCCCCGCCCTGGAGGGAATCTACGTCCGCGCCGGCATGGAGCTCTACCTCTCGGGCTACAACCTGGAGACCGGCATCACCGTCACCGTCCAGGCCGACATCGCCGAGACCGGCACGTGCGTCATGCCCGCCCGGCTCTTCTTTGATATCATCCGCAAGCTCCCCGACGACGAGGTCACCATCTCGGTGGACAGCCAGTATAAGGTCTTCATCAAGAGCGGCATCGCGTCCTTTACCATCTCGGCCATGAGCGCCGAGGACTACCCGGAGCTTCCCGACGTGGAATATGAAAACGCCATCAAGATCCCCCAGAATAAGCTGCGGGAGATGATCTCGGGCACCATCTTCTCGGTGAGCGAGAACATGGCGCGGCCGGTGCAGACGGGCTGCCTCATGGAGGTGGAGCCCAACAACGTGACCATGGTGGCCGTGGACGGCTTCCGCCTGGCGCTTCGGCGGTTTTACCCCGAGGAAAGCCTTGACAGGGACGTCAAATTCGTGGTGCCCTCGGCGGCACTCAAGGAGCTCGAAAAGATTCTCGGCGAGACCGACGACCCCGCTGCCTTCACCCTGGGCAGAAAGCACATTCTCTTCGAGGTGGGCGCGGTAACGCTGGTCTGCCGCATCCTCGAGGGTGAATTCCTGGACTGGCGCCGGGTGGTGCCGGATCACAATCCCATTCTCATCGGCGCCAACCGGGCGCGGCTCACGGCGTCCATCGACCGGGTGAGCCTCATCGTCACCGAGAAGGTCAAAAGCCCCGTCCGGTGTAAATTCGGCAAGGACTACGCCGAGTTTCACACCATCACCACCATCGGCGAGGCCAAGGACTCCTGCGAGCTGGCGGGAGATGGAAAAGATTTGGAAATTGGCTTCAACTGCCGCTATCTCCTGGACGCTTTAAAGGCGGTGCCCTCGGACAATGTGATTTTGGAGCTCTCCAACGGCCTGAGCCCCATTGTCCTCACGCCCCCCGACGGCGGCAGAAGCTTTTTGTACATGGTTCTCCCGGTGCGCTTAAAAGCGGAATAACCACCGCGATGTTTCAACGCACTTGTAGGGGCGGCTCTCCGAGCCGCCCGCGGGTCGATCGGAGATCGACCCCTACAAACCGCACCGCACACTGTAGGGGCGGATTATATATCCGCCCGTGCTCTGCAATTTCGCAGGTGCCTACCCGGGCGCATATACAATGCGCCCCTACATCCAGGATTGATGGTGCACCACAAATCCGCACCACCCATCGTAGAAAGGACATCCCATGAAAGTACGTGTCACCCGGCGGCAGGCCGGGGTGGTGGATGTGCCCATCCACACCGAATTTATCAAGCTCCAGGACTTCCTCAAATTCGCCAATGCCGTGCCCTCGGGCGGCATGGCCAAGACCATGGTGCAGGCCGGGGACGTGTCGGTCAACGGGGAAGTGTGCACCATGCGGGGAAAGAAGCTCCACCCCGGCGACATGGTCACGTGTCTTGGCGGCGCGTGGCGGGTCACGGCGGATGGAACTTGAGTCCATTCGCCTTCGGGGCTTTCGCAATTACTTCGAGCTCGACGCTGCCTTTGTCCCCGGGGTAAACCTCATCCTGGGCGACAACGCCCAGGGCAAGACCAACCTCCTCGAGGCCATGGTCTATCTCTCCACCGGCAAGGCCTTCCGCACGAGAAAGGAGCAGGAGCTCATCCGCTTCGGGGCGGACTTTGCCGATCTGGAGGCCGACGTCCTCTCGAAAAACCGGGATAAAACCCTTCGGGCGGTGCTCTTCCCCGGGAGGAAGCCCCGGCAGCTCTATCTAAACGGCGTCAGGCAGAAGAACTTCACCACCATGGCCGGGGAGCTCACCACGGTGCTCTTCTGCCCCGAGGATCTTCTGATCTTAAAAACCGGCGCCGAGAAGCGGCGAAAGCTCTTGGACAACGCCCTCTGCCAGCTGCGCCCCGGCTACGCCAAGGCGCTTTCTGAGTACCAGCGGCTCCTGGAGCACAAGAGCCGGATTTTGAAGGACTGGCGGGAGAAGCCGGGACTTCTCGACACGCTGCCGGACTTTAACCTTCGTATGGCGCAGTTCGGCGCGGCAGTCGTGGCCTACCGCGCCAATTATCTTCAAAAACTCGCCCGCCTCACCGCGGAGGTGCACCAGCAGTTTTCCGGCGGCAGGGAGACCCTTTCCATCACCTATGAGACGGTCTCCACCGTAGAAAATCCCCTGGCGCCCCGCGCCGAAATCGAGGGGCAGATTTTAGCGCACCAGGAGGCCCACCTCCGGGCGGAGATCGAGTCGGGGCAGTGCCTCACGGGTCCTCACCGGGACGATTTTGAAGTGCTCTTCAACGGCCTGAGCTTAAAGAGCTTCGGCTCCCAGGGGCAGGTGCGCACGGCGGCCATTTCCCTCAAGCTCTCCGAGCGGGAGATCTTCCGGGACGACACCGGCGAGGAGCCGGTGCTCCTCCTGGACGATGTGCTCTCCGAGCTGGACGAGGGGCGGCAGGATTTTCTCTTACATGAGCTACGGAGCGGCCAGGTGTTCATCACCTGCTGCGAGGAAAAGCAGTTTCCCCGCCTGGGCGGCATCACCCGCATCGTGGCGGGACAGAAGATGGAATAGGAGGCGGAGGGATGTATCTCTCTCTGGGCGCGGACATGGCCGTGCGGGCATCGAGCATCGTGGGGATTTTTGATCTCGACAACACCACCTGCTCCAAGCACACCCGGGCATTTTTAAAAAAAGCCGAGGCGGAAGGCCAGGTGGTCGCCGCCGGCGAAGATTTGCCCAAGTCCTTCGTGCTCACCCGGGAATTCGGCATGACCCGGGTCTATTTAAGCCAATTCAACGCCGCCACCCTGGAAAAGCGGCTCAATGAACCGTAGATAAAAAAGGCTCCCCTTGAGGGGAGCTGGCGCGCGAAGCGCGACTGAGAGGTGTGACCGCAGTAGCGTTTTATGTAAGACTTATGGGAATCGCAACTTCCACAACACCTCTCCGTCAGGCCTATGGCCTGCCACCTCCCCTCAAGGGGAGGCTTTTGGATGCGTTTTTCAAATCCGTCAATCCACCTCAAATGGAGGTTACTATGTCTGAAGATATCCTTTCCAAAGTAGAAGAAACCTACGACGCCAGCCAGATCCAAGTCCTGGAGGGTCTCGAGGCCGTGCGCAAGCGCCCCGGTATGTACATCGGCTCCACCAGCGCTTCCGGCCTTCACCACCTGGTCTACGAGATCGTGGACAACGCCATCGACGAAGCCCTGGCCGGCTACTGCAATGAGATCCACGTCATCATCAACGAGGGCAATACCATCACCGTCACCGACAACGGCCGCGGCATCCCCGTGGACGTCCAGGCGCAGACCGGCAAGCCCGCCCTGGAGGTGGTCTATACCGTCCTCCACGCCGGCGGCAAGTTCGGCGGCGGCGGCTACAAGGTCTCCGGCGGCCTCCACGGCGTGGGCGCCTCGGTGGTCAACGCCCTCTCGGAGTGGCTGGAGGTGCGGGTGCACAAAAACGGAAATATTTACCAGATGCGCTTCTCCCGGGGTCACATCACCCAGGAGATGACCATCGTCGGCACCACCGACCGCACCGGTACCACCGTCACCTTCAAGCCCGATCCCGAGATGTTCGATACCCTCGTCTACGACTACGAAACCCTCCATACGAGGATGCGGGAGCAGGCGTTTTTGAACGCCGGCTTGAAGATCACCACCGAGGATCGCCGCCCCGGCAT
>DVGD01000187.1 GCA_018712905.1 Candidatus Avoscillospira stercoripullorum
GCTACAGCGGCGGCTGGTGGAGAAGGGAGAGCGGGTGGAGGACGCCCAGGAGGCCGTTGCCTGGCTTTCGGAGCTCAAACTCCTGGACGACGCTAAAACCGCCGAGCAGCTGGTGCGCTCCGCCGTGGCCAAGGGCTATGGCCGCAGCCGAATCCGGCAGATTCTCTATGAAAAATCCATTCCCCAGGCGTACTGGGAGGATGCCCTTTCCCTGATGCCGGAGATGGACGAGGCCATCGACCGCTTTTTAGAGCGGCGCTTCCGCGGAAACGCACCCGAGGAAAAGGAAGTAAAGCGCGCCGTGGACGCCCTCTTGCGCCGCGGCCACAGCTACAGCGATATCCGCGCGGGCCTGCAGCGGTACGATGAATCCCTGGAGCTGGACGACGCGGAATTGTAGGGCACGGCGGGTGCAGGCTGTAGGGGTCGATCTCCCGATCGACCCGTGCCGCGTAAGCGGCTTGGGTAGAACCTATGATGCAACGCGCCCGGCGGGCGCAGGGAGGAACGCAACTATGAGAGAGAAAATCGGCATGGTCAGCCTGGGCTGTGCCAAAAATCAGGTCAATGCCGAGCAGATGCTCTATCTTCTTAAGGAAGCGGGGTTTGAAATTTCCGGCGACCCGGCGGGCTGCGACCTGGCCATTGTCAACACCTGCGGCTTTATCGAGAGTGCCAAGGCTGAGGCCATCGACCACATTCTCGCCCTGGGACAGCTGAAGGCCGCAGGGCAGCTGGGCAAGATCCTGGTCACCGGCTGCCTCTCCCAGCGGTATCAGGACGAGATCCTCACCGAGATGCCCGAGGTGGACGGCGTTTTGGGCACGGGCAGCTACGGCGAGATCGTCTCCGCCGTGGAGAAGACCCTGGCCGGGCAGACCGTCAAGTCCTTTGGCGACATCGACGCGCCTTTGGACGAGACGCCCCGGGTGCTCACCAGCCCCGACTATTATGCCTACTTGAAGATCGCCGAGGGCTGTGACAACCACTGCTCCTACTGCATTATCCCCGCCCTCCGCGGCCGCTACCGCAGCCGGGAGCTGGACGACGTGCTCTACGAGGCCAGAACTCTGGCCGCCGACGGCGTCAAGGAGCTCATCGTGGTTGCCCAGGACATCAGCCGATACGGCCTGGATCTCCCGGGGCACACCCACCTCCTGCCGCAGCTTCTCCGGGAGCTTTGCAAGATCGACGGGATTCACTGGGTGCGCCTGCACTACCTCTATCCCGACGAGACCACCGACGAGATGATCGACGTCATCGCCTCAGAGCCCAAGATCGTCAAGTACCTGGACATTCCCATCCAGCACGTCAACGATGAAATCTTAAAGAAGATGAATCGCCGGGGCGACAAGGCCTTTTTAACGGCGCTTTTTGAAAAGCTCCGGGCGCGGATCCCCGGCCTGGTGCTCCGTACCAGCCTCATTGCCGGTCTTCCGGGCGAGGGCGAGGCGGAGTTCGAGGAGCTCTGCGACTGGCTTCGGCAGATGAAGCTGGAGCGGGTGGGCGCCTTTGCCTTCTCGCCCGAGGAGGGCACCGTGGCGGCCATGATGGAGTACCCGCCCACCGAGGTTGCCCAGGCGCGGGCGGAGAAAATCGCAGAAATCCAGTCTCGGATCATGGACGAATACTATGAAGGGCTCATGGGCAAGACGCTGGAGGTGCTCTGCGAGGGCTACGACGAAGAAGAGGAGGCCTACTTTGGCCGCACCTATGCCGATAGCCCCGATATCGACGGCAAGGTCTGGTTTGCTGCCGAGCGCACCATTCATCCCGGCGAATTCGTGATGGTGACCATGACCGACGTCTATGACGGCGACCTCATCGGAGAAGTGGAGGAAGAGGCATGACTACAGCCAGTAAAATCACCCTGGTACGGGTGGCAATGATTCCGATTTTCATGGCGCTGCTCCTTTTGGGCTACCGCTGGATTGCATTGGCGGTGTTTATCCTGGCCAGCGTCACCGACTTTGTGGACGGCTACGTCGCCCGCCACTATAACCAGGTCAGCGACTTTGGAAAATTCCTCGATCCCCTGGCCGACAAGCTTCTGGTCACGGCCTGTATGCTCATCTTCGTGGAGTGGGGACGGATGCCCGCCTGGGCAGTGATGATCGTCCTCACCCGGGAGTTTGCCGTCACCGGCCTCAGGCTGGTGGCCGTGGGCAATGGCCGGGTCATCGCCGCCGGCTGGAGCGGCAAGGTCAAGACCTTCTCCACCATGGTGGGGCTGTGCCTCATGATGGCCTTCCCCATTTGGTGGCTCGACTGGGTGGTCACCGCCGTGATTACCCTCACCACCCTCTACTCCGGCGTGGAGTATTTCGTGAAAAACTGGGACGTCATCCGTCCCTGAGAGAAAAACCGCTGCCTCCAAAAGAGACAGCGGTTTTCCAGCGTGGCGAAAAAGTATTTTCGCCACGCTGTGCGGATTTTGAAACTTACAATAAAGTTTCAAAATCCTGTTGATTGAACGCGCAGTGGGCTTTTTGCCCCCCGCACACACCCCCCGCTGCTCTGTCCCGGACATCTTCAGCGAGGTTTTTGACAGTCTCAAAAACGCGAAATCAAAAATAGGCTATCGAGGACAATTCCCATGGAGAGCGTTTTGCCCGCCGCCGGGCAGGCTTCCCGGGGCAGCTCCACCATTATGGTCTGGCCGCCTGAAAGGTGCATCAGCGCCGTAACGTGATCGCCGCTTTCCATCCTGCGCGCCACCACGCCATGGAGATCCGCCCCCGGAGCGAGGGCATGGTCGGGAAGCCCCAGGGTGTAGCGGCCATCCTTGGCGGGGCAGGGGAGGGTCAGTCCCCATCCGGGGGCATGGAGGACGCTGCCTGAGACGGTGCACGCCGTAAAATTCCGGCACCCGGCCATCCTGGCCTCTGCCACGGTGGCGGGATTTCGGCGCAGCTCCTCCAGGGTGGTTACCCGTCCCACATTACCACTCTCCATCACCGCCACCTGGCGGCAGTGGCGCTCCACCTCCGCCCGGTCGTGGCTCACCCAGAGCACCGTGCCGCCAAAACCCTCCAGCATGGACTCCAGCTCCAATTCCAGCTCCAGTTTGAGGGAGCTTTCCAATGCGGAGAAGGGCTCGTCCAGGAGAATGGCCTGGGGCTTGGAGGCGAGGATGCGCACCAGCGCCACCCGCTGCTGCTGCCCGCCGGAGAGCTGGGCGGGGTAGTGCTGCTCAAGACCTGTGAGGTG
>DVGD01000026.1 GCA_018712905.1 Candidatus Avoscillospira stercoripullorum
CTTTCAAATTCTTCTGCCTCGCGGCGAAAATGCGCCGGTTTCTGACAGGTTTGTCTCTTCGCCCCATTAGCATCTGCTGTTTTCGGGCAGATATTCCAAATGCCGCCGCGGTTATTTTTGCCAGGGCAGGAAAGGTTTCTGAAAAAGTTAAATTAAGGCTCTAAATAAAGGGGAAAGTCCGCCTTCCCGGTGGCGTAGCCGATGAGCTCCGCCTGGGGAATGGCGTCTTGCAGTGCACGCAATAGCGCCGGGGCGGCCTCCTCGGGCAGGGCGATGAGCAGCCCGCCGCTGGTTTGCGGGTCATAGAAGATATCCTGCAGCGCCCGGCTCACGTCTCCGGGGACGCAGACCCCGTCCTGGACGTGCGCCCGGTTGCGGTAGGCGCCTGCGGGGATAAAGCCCATCTCCGCCAGCTCGTAGGCCTCCGGGTGATAGGGCACCTGCTGTGACAAAATGTGGATGGAGCAGCCGCTGCCCTGGGCCATCTCGTAGCTGTGCCCCAAGAGGGAAAAGCCGGTGACGTCGGTGCAGCTGTGCACCGGGAAGTTCACCATGATGTCCCGGGCGGTCTTATTGAGCGCGGCCATCTGCTGGTAGATCCGCTGCAAGACCTTCGCCTCCACCAGATCCGCCTTGGCGGCGGTGGTGAGAATGCCGATGCCCAGAGGCTTGGTCAAGATCAGGGCGTCTCCCGGCTTTGCGGCGCTGTTGGTGAGCACCCGGTGGGGGGAGACGAAGCCCGAGACCGCCAGGCCGTAGAGGGGCTCGGCGCCCTGGATGGTGTGGCCGCCGGCGATGACCGCCCCGGCCTCGTACACCTTGGAATAGCCGCCCCGGAGGATCTCCCGCACGGCGTCGTCGCCCATGGCCTCGGCCACGCACAGGATGTTTAAGGCCAGCTTCGGCTCGCCGCCCATGGCGTAGACGTCGCTCAATGCGTTGGCCGCGGCAATCTGTCCGTAGAGGAAGGGATCGTCCACGATGGGCGGGAAAAAGTCGGTGGTCTGAATGAGCGCCGTGTCCTCGTCGACCACGTAGACGCAGGCGTCGTCGCTCTTGTCGTAGCCCACGATCAGCCGCGGGTCAAAGTGGGTCTCGAAGCCCTCCAGCAGGCGCGAGAGCGTACCCGCCCCCACCTTGGCGCCGCAGCCGGCGCAGGAGGCAAGCTTTGTCAATTTTACATCTGTCTCCATGTTCGCTCCTTACCCGTTTTCCGCCCGGAACAAAAGCGCGTAGCCTTTTCCGGTCACGGCCACCACCTGCTCCACCTCTTCGGGATACTGCGCGGCAGGGCAGGGCGTTTCGCCCCCATAGCGGACGCAGGTTCCACAGCTGCTGCTTAAATTCCGGGGCACGGGCATGAGCTCCGCCGGAATCCCGGCGTCCCGGCAGAGCCTTTTGAAGCGGATGGCGCCGAAGTGGGAATAAAAGGTGGCAATGTACGTCATTTATTTGGTCATGGACAGGTGATATTCCCCGTCCGCCTCCCGCACCGCGACCTGGTAGCCCTGGTGCTGGGCGTAGCGGGTCACGTTTTCCCTGGCGGTCACATTGTCCACCACCATCTCATAGGCGCTTTCCTTGGAGGCCATGGCTTTGCGGATCATCACCACAGGCTCGGGGCAGGAGAGGCCGCGTGCATCCAATTCTTTCATCGTTTTCACACTCCTTTACGCTTGCTTCTTCTGCACGGTGTTGGCCACGGCGATGACGGCAACCACGACGATTCCAATGAGAACAGCCACCTTGCCGTTGGCGGTGGGGCCGGCGGCGCTGGAGGCCAGGCCGAAGTTGTGGGCAAAGGCGGCGCCGATGGCAAGACCCAGGACGGCGATGGCGCTGTCGGTGTTGCCCTCGCCGGAGAGCACCAGCTGACGCAGCGGGCAGCCGCCCAGCAGGACGCAGCCAAAGCCGGTGAGCAGCATGCCCAGGAAGTTCCACAGGCCGTCGGTGTGGGCAACGGGCTGCCCCTCCAGACCCAAGGTGAAGAAGGTACCGGCTTTGACGGCAGTGAGCACCAGGTTACAGATCAGGGCGCTGACCAGGATGGCCAGGAAGCCCATGAGGAGCTTCCACTCCCGGAACAGCACCAGATCCCGGATGCCGCCCACCATGCAAAGGCGCGTCCACTGTGCCAGGGCGCCCACGATGAGGCCGGCGGCCAGGCTGATGAGGATGGGGGCGTGGAGGGCGCCGGGACCGGCGCCTGCCTCGGAGAAGTAAATGAAGGCGGGGGCGGCAACCAGCAGCACCAGCAGCACCACCTGGATGATGGAGAAGGCGGCGCCTTCCAGGACGGGCAGCTTGTAGGTGCGCTTGAGGGAGTAGCCCCGGTTCAGGAAGAACACGCCCACCAGAATGCCGCAGACGAAGCCCAGCAGGCCGAAGAGGGCATTGAGGTCGCCGCCGGCCAGGCGGAGGATCATGCGGAAGGGGCAGCCCAGGAACATCAGGCAGCCGATCATCACAAAGAAGCCCAGCACAAACCGGGTCAGGGGAGAGCTGCCGCCCCGGGGCGAAAACTCCTTGCGCAGCAGCGCCATGAGGAAGCTGCCCAGCACCAGCCCGAGGATTTCAGGCCGGATATACTGCACAGCGCCCGCCGTGTGCAGCCCCAGCGCGCCGGAGATGTCCCGCAGGAAGCAGGCGATGCAAAAGCCCATGTTCACGGGGTTTCCAAACAGCACCAGCAGGGAGGCAATGACCCCGATGGCGATGCCGGCCAGTACAATGCCGGTCTTTTCGCGGTTTTTTATCATAAGATTCCTCTCTCTTTCTCGCCATGGCGCTTGCGCCATGGAATGAATGACCCCATTATACCACGGGCGCATTCCGCCTTCCAATCGTATTTATCGATGCTACCGATGAATTGATTGGAATTTCAAATAAATTCCTTGCACGGCAGCGGGGGCTGTGGTATGCTAACCCAAAAAGCACGAGGGGAGCGGAACGCATGAAAAAGATCTACCTGGACAACGGCAGCACCACCTTTCCAAAGCCCCAGGCGGTGCCGGAGGCCGTGTACCGCTACATGACCAGCATGGGCAGCAACATTGGCCGCGGCGGCTACCAGCCGGCCTATGACGTGGAGGAGGCGGTGTTTGAAACCCGCCAGCTGCTGTGCGGCCTGTTTCACGGCGCGGACGCAAAGCAGGTGGTCTTCACCAAGAACGTCACCGAGAGCCTCAACGTGATTTTGAAGGGGTATTTGAAGCCGGGAGACCATGTTTTGGTATCCTCCATGGAGCACAACGCCGTCATGCGTCCGCTCCATCAGCTGGCGGAGGCGGGGGTGGCCTTTTCCCGGATCCCCTGCCGGCCGGACGGCACGCTGATCCTCGAGGCGGCGGAAGGGCTGCTGCGGGAGAACACCAGGGCGGTGGTCATGACCCACGCCAGCAACGTCTGCGGCACCATTCTCCCCATTGAGGCGGTGGGCGCATTCTGCCGCGAACACGGCCTGAAGTTTTTCGTGGACAGCGCCCAGACCGCGGGCGTGTGCCCCATTGATATGGAGAAGATGGGCATTGATGCCCTGGCCTTCACCGGCCACAAGGGGCTGCTGGGTCCCCAGGGCATCGGCGGCTTTCTTTTAAAGCGGGGCATGGAGCGTGAGATGACGCCGCTTCTCTCCGGGGGAACAGGCAGCCTGAGCCACACGGAGGCGGTGCCCGATTTTCTGCCCGACCGCTTCGAGCCGGGCACCATGAACCTGCCCGGGATTCTCGGCTTGCGCGCCGGGCTTATGTGGCTCCAGGAGACGGGCACCGAGGAGATCCGTGGCCACGAGCTGGCGCTGACGGCGCAGTTTCTTGGGGGGTTAGCGCCCATGGAGGCCGACGGCAAGGTCAAGCTCGCGGGGCTTCGCGGCACCGCCGGGCGCACCGGGGTGGTCTCCCTCCAGACGCCGGAGCGGGAGCTTTCTGAGGTTGCCTACCAGCTGGACAGCCGCTACGGCATCATGACCCGGGTGGGGCTCCACTGCGCCCCCGCCGCCCACAAGACCCTGGGCACCTTCCCCACCGGCACCATCCGCTTTTCCTTCGGCTGGTGGAACACCCCCGAGGACGTGGAGGAAGCGCTGCGGGCGCTGGGGGAGCTGTGCTATGGACTTTAAACAGCTTCGATCGTTCACGGCGGTGGTGCAGTACCGCAGCTTCACCAAGGCGGCGGAAAAGACCTACCTCTCCCAGCCCACCGTCAGCGCCCATATCCGCATGCTGGAGGAGGAGCTCCACACCCGCCTCATCGTCCGGGACACCAAGAACCTGGACATCACGCCCAAGGGCTGGGAGCTCTATGAATGCGCCGTCCACATTCTGGAGCTCCAGGATCACCTCCTGCAGCGCTGGGCGGAGGAGAGCAGGCACATCATCCAGCTGGGGGCGTCCACCATCCCGTCGGCCTATATCCTGCCGGAGATTTTGCCCCAATACGGCAAGCTGCACCCCGAGACGTACTTCGTGGTGCAGCAGAGCGACAGCAGCCAGGTGATCGGCGGCCTGCTGGGCGGCCTCTTTGATGTGGGCATGATCGGCATGGACTGCGCCAACGAGGCGCTCACGTGCATTCCCTTCTACCGCGACCGCATGGTGCTCATCACGCCGGTCACGGCGCAGTATCTCAAGCTCTTGGAGCAGCCGGAGGTGCCCCTCAGAGCGCTTTTGAAGGAGCCCATCATTCTGCGGGAAAAGGGGAGCGGCAGCCAAAAAAGCGCCGACCTCTTTTTGGAGAAGATGCACATCTCCGAGCAGGAGCTCAAGGTCACGGCGCGGGTCAACGACCAGGAATCCATCAAAAACCTGGTGGCAGGCGGCCTGGGCGTGTCCATCATCTCGGAAAAGGCCGTGCGCAACTTCGTGGAGGAGAAGCGGCTTTTGATGTTTGAGCTTCCCGAGGGCACCGCCCAGCGCAATCTTTACTTGGTCTTCCCCAAGCGCATCCAAGCCAGCAGTGCGGTGGAGCGCTTTGTGGACTATGTGCGATCTTATTACGCCCTGGAGGA